>JANNUY010000187.1:0-18637 GCA_031414155.1 Acidobacteriota bacterium | reverse complement strand
CATGACGAAGCAGTTTTCCATCGCCCTTTCATTCGCGTTGTTTTTTCTCGGCTGCGGCTCGGCAGCTAAGTCTTCGTCTGGCTTCGATCTCACGCCCGCACAACACCAAAGGTTGCGCGAACAAGTCGAGCAGGGCGAATTCACGAAAGCCGAAGCCACTTTGCGCGAATGGCAGCGCACGCAAGCCGCCACGTTCACGCGCAACAATTACGATTACTTGCTGGCGTGGCTGCTCGAACAGCGCGACCAACCGAACGAAGCCGCTAAACTTTTCGCGCAAGTCGCTGCGCGCAACGGCGTGTTGGCGAGTTACGCGCTGTGGCATCAGGCCGAACAGGCGCGCGCCGTGGGACGTTTCACCGAAGAGCAAACCGCGTTAGCCAAACTCATCTCACAGTTCCCTGATTTTCTGCGGCGCGAACGGGCTACGTTGCGGTTGAGCGAGAGCCAGCGCAAAACGGGTTTGTATACGGCGGCGCTTCAGACGTTGCGTAATCTGGGGCCGCGCCGCGACCTGTTGCCGCAGTTGGGCGAAATTCAGTTGTCGTTAAAAGACAGCGCGAATGCGCGGGTTTCGTTTGAAGCGGCACTGCGCGGTGAACGCAATGACGACGTGAGCTTGCGCGCCATCTTGAATCTCGATCAACTCGACGCGGCGGAAAACAAACTCCTGACCGAAGCCGAACACCTGCGCCGCGCGCGCATCCTGCATTTCAATCGTGCCTTTGACGAAGCCCGCGCCCACTGGCTCGCCGTCGTGAATCAGTTCCCTGCCAGCAAGGCGCGCGCTGAGGCTTTGTTTCAAGCTGGTCGCAGCGCCTTTCAACAAGACAATTTCACCGAAGCCTTGAAATGGTATGAACAAGTCGGACCTGAGTTCCCCGCAACGGAAGAAGGCGAGCAAGGGTTTTATTACGTCGCGCATTGCCATCAATACCTCGATCAGACTGATAAGGCTGTCGCGCGCTATGAGGCTTACTTGCGGCAATATCCGACGGGCAAGTTTGTCGGTTACGGACATTTGAATGCGATAGATACGCTGCGGCACGCGGGGCGATTGGATGAAGCGTTGCGGTGGTGTCAGCGCGCGCAGTCGCTCGAACCTTACTTCGCCGTGATGGGCAAGTTTCAACAGACGCGCATCAAACACAGTCGCAAGGATTTCACGGGCGCGCTGAACGACCTCACAATGTTGCGGACAAAAAACCTGAACGTGCGCGGACAAGTGGCGATGACCAATTACAGCGAAGTCCCTTTCTTGCGCGCCTATTGCCTCGAACAACTCGGACGCTTTGACGAAGCCATCACCGAATATCTCGACCTGCCTGAAGGCCGCAACGGCGCGAGCGGTTATTACGGCGTAAGGGCTACGGAACATCTACGCGCGTTGAGCAAGAATCTACGTGCGCAAAAACTCATCGTCGCGCGCCGCGAAGCCTTCCTGTCGCAAGCGCGCATGCCGCTGTCGGCAACGTCCGCTGTTGCGATCAAGGCAGCAGCCAATCAAGCCTTGCGTTTGAGCGAAGACGCGGCTTCACTAAAAGATGGGCAACAGGAAATGCTGAACGTGTTGCGTCAGGCTTATGCGTTGTTGCCCAGCTATCAGGCTCCGGCGTTCAGCTTTACCGCCGCCGGACGCAACGCGAATGACGCCACGCCAACAAGTTCAAGCCATCAGGCGATTGCAAAGGAATTGCTTTTTCTAGGTTTACCCGAAGAAGGCGCAGCAGAGTTAGCGGCTTCGCAAACCGTGCGCGGCAGCACGTTGGCTTATTACTGCGCGAAGGGCGATTGCGCCGATGTGACTTATCGCAACTACGAACCCGTATTGCGCGCGCTGCCCGAAGATTATCGTTTGGAGCTTTTGCCAAAGGCTTTTGCCGAAGTCGCATTTCCCTTTCCCTTTCGCGGCGAATTGCAACAGCACGCGCAACGTCGTGGCGTAGACCCGCGTTTCGTGCTTTCGATTGCGCGGCAAGAGAGCGGTTACAACCCGCGCGTCAAGAGCAATGCCGCCGCGCGCGGAATGCTGCAATTCATCGCTTCGACTTCCAACGATATTGCCGCGCAACTCGGCTTGCAGGATTTCGAGCAGGACGATCTTTACGAACCGCACACGGCCATTCTGTTCGGCGCGCAATACCTGAAAAACCTCTTTGACGAATTCGGTTCGCCGCAAGCCGCTGCGGCTGCTTATAACGGCAGCGAACAATCCGTACGCCGCTGGCGCAAGCGCGCGCAAACCGCCGACCTTGATTGTTTCGTCAGCGAAATCGCCAAAAGCCAGACGAAAGATTATGTCTATCGCGTCTACAATTACTTCCGCGCCTATCAACTCATCTATCGTTAAGGGCGTTAGCAGGGCGCTAACCAGCACGATTACGGCTTATTGGCTACCGCTTCATTCAGGCGGCGCAAGCTGCCAATCAGCTTGGCGTAAGCCATTTCGTGTTCGGCTTTGCGGGCGCGATTGAGTTGCGAAAAGATGACGAGCGGCGTTTGCGCTTCGAGGATGTCAACACTCCATTCAATCGTAGCGCCGTTGAGCGCATTCGTGACTTGGCCTGATTGGCTAAGATGTTTCATGCCTTTGAAATTGTCCTGCTTCAGCTTGGGCAATTTGACGGGAGCGGCGTCTTGCAAAAAACCTTTGAGGTATTGTTCGACGCGCTGTTCCGCCGCGTTCGGCTCGGTTTCAGCAAAGTGAATGACAAGCCCATTGTCGGGCGCGGCAACGATGACTGAATCGTCGGCTTGACGTTCGATACGCCAGCCTTCCAGCCAATCGAATTGCAACCCGGCTTTTTCGAGCGAATAAGTAAGAAGTTTGGGCGAAGCACTTGCCGCTGGCGTGGGCGTCGGCGTAGCGATATTTGACGTGAGCGGTAGCGTAGTGGATTTGCAGGCCAGCACCACCAACACTGAAAAGAAAAGCGCAAAGATCTGTTTATACATGTCCCGTCCATTCCAAGTGGCACAGCACACGACGCTCAAGACACACCTAACCGTAGGCAAACATTGGCTGGGTGAGTAGCGTTACGTTTACCAGATTAGTGATGAAGTGCGTCCTCGTACTGTGCGAGTTTTTGGGTTATTGGAACAACGAGATCAATTTGTAAGTAAGAGCGGCGATGCCGGCTGCCGCAGGAATAGTAATAACCCAGGCCCATACGATTCGTCCAGCCACGCCCCACTTTACGGCGGAAAGGCGATGCGTCGAGCCTACGCCGACGATTGCGCCCGTGATCGTGTGCGTCGTCGAGACCGGAATACCGAAATGCGTCATCAGCATAATGACCAGTCCACCGCCGGTTTCGGCGCAAAAGCCGCCTACGGGTTTGAGCTTGGTTATTTTAGAACCCATCGTTTTGACGATGCGCCAGCCGCCCGACATCGTACCCATCCCGATGGCGCTGAAAGCCGCGACAATCACCCACGTAGGAATGTGCGGATCATTGGGGTCGTGATGTCCGGCAATCGCCAGCGTAGCCATGATGATGCCAATCGTTTTTTGCGCATCGTTGCCGCCGTGTGAATAGCTAAAGAGCGAAGCCGACAGCAACTGCCCTACGCGAAAAATGCGATCTACGCGCGAAGGGGCGAAGCCGCGAAAAATCCATGCCACCAACACCATCAGCGTGATGCCGAGAATCATCCCCAACAGCGGCGACATCACAATAGCCGATAACAATCCGGCCCAGCCTTTGGGCCACGCTTGCCAGAGCAATACGCCCCAACCGGCTTTGGCTACTGCTGCGCCCGCGTATGCGCCAACTAATGCGTGCGACGAACTCGTGGGCAGGCCGAAATACCAGGTAATCAAATTCCACGAAATCGCGCCGACCAGCCCGGCCAGTACGACCCAGAGCGTCACCTGATTGAGGTCTACCAGACCTTTGTAAACCGTTTTGGCTACGCCGATGCCGCCAAAGATGGCGATGAAGTTGAAAAAGGCCGCCAGCAAAACGGCTTTGCCAGGCGACAGCACGCGCGTCGAAACCACCGTGGCAATTGAATTCGCGGCGTCGTGAAAGCCGTTCGTGTAATCGAAAGCCAACGCAAGCAAAATGATAAACGCGACAAGAACAGACGAAGAATTCATAGAAAGCTCCGGGCAAACCGTTGCGCAAACTTTTGCGCAACGCCTTGGGGGGAATGCGGGTCGGCGAAAATTCGCTTAGGCATTCTTGAGTACGATGGTTTCGAGCACGTTGGAGACGTCTTCGCACTTATCAAGTGCGCGCTCCATTTTTTCGTACAGTTCCTTGAGCTTGATAATTTGGATGGGATCGGTCTCTTGGGAAAAAAGCCGCGCCACCGCATCGTGGTGATAATTGTCGCCTTCGGTTTCGAGCGCGTGCAATCCGGCGCATTCTTTCAACACCGCATCGCCGTTTTTTTCGAGACCGTTCACGGCAGTTTCCAGACTGGCTGTCATGCGCGTCAAAACTTCCGTCATCTTGGCGGCATCTTCGGTGGGCGCGTCCAGGCGATAAAGAATCACGCGCTGCGCGATGTATTCGATGTCGTCAATCACATCGTCCAACACGCTGGCGAGCGCGTGAATATCTTCGCGGTCAAAGGGCGTGATAAAAGTCTGATTGAGTTGCTTGATGATGCCGTGCGTAATGTCGTCGCAGGTAGTTTCGAGTTCTTTGATCTGGCTGGCGTAAGTCGCGCGATTGCCGAAATCGTTGAAGAGTTTTTGTAAGAGTTGGGCGCTTCCGTGAATGTTAGAAGCTAGGCGATTGAATTGATCGAAATACTTATCTTCTTTAGGCAGCAAACGAAACATTGGGTTTTATCTCCTTGAAAGTGGGGGCATTGTCATTACTGTTTAACCACTGCCGCTATTTCAAATACGCGTTGTAAGGCGCGCAGTATACATAGCCAGTTTGAGAAAGGAAGACCCGCGACCATTCCACGCCGTGATTTAACACCGCACTAACATCTAGCCTTTGCGGTGTAATTCTTGTGAGAACTTTCCACTCAGGGTTAGCCAAGTTTGGCACTGGCTTTGCTAAGACGAGCTCAGTGCTGCACTGAAGCACACACTTAACGACAGACTGACTTGAGACTCATTGGCAGGAAAAGGACGCAATTCGCAATGCAGCAGTATCGCAATCACATACACCGTTTCGGTAAAATCATTCCCTTTGTCGGCATCTTCTGGGTGCTGGCAAACGCCAACAAAACGCTCCAACGCAAAGGCCATTTCTTCGGAACCGTCGAGGTTTTGCTGGATATTTGCCCGATTGTTTGTGTCGCCAAGGCTGTAATTGAAAGTTATACCGGCGATCTGATTCCCGCCAAACCTGCTCAGGCCAGACCCGGCCAGATCAACGGAAGACCACGTTTGCACGCCGTTACCGCAGACGCTTAACCCTTCTTAATTCTTCATTAACTTCAAACCACGCAGTGTCGCCATTTTGTGACGGTGAGAGCCTCGCTGTCTTCGCTGGTTGACGATTTTTGTCTCAAGACGTGATGCGCCGGTCAAGAATATCGCGCATGCGTTTGGCTGATTCGACCGGAGACGGAGCATCGGCAATCGCTGCTCCCACGATCACACCTGCCAACGGCAAATCACGTAAGAGCAGCAATTCGTCGTGGTCAATGCCGCCTGCTAAGTAAACTGGCAATTCGATTTGCCGGATGAGCGCCGCGATCTGTTCGACTTTGACTTCGCGGCTGAGGTTGGCCTGATTAAAGAGTCCGCGACGGTTGACGCATAACGAAGCAACGCCGAGTTTGGCAAGTTCAGCGGCGCGTTTAGGAATATCTAAAATGCTTAAGCTGTCAGCCATCACCGTGCCGTCATAACGTTGCGCAGAACGGACTACACGCGCGATAACTTCATCAGAAGCGCAACCCAACACCGTCACGACGCTGGCTCCGGCGGCGAAAGCTAACTCGGCGATGGGTTCGCCCGCGTCAATGACCTTGATGTCAGCCACGACCGGGCGCCCGCGATAACGCCGACGCACTTCACGCACCGCGCGAATCCCTTCGCGGATGAGCAAAGGGGTTCCCGCTTCAATCAGGTCAACGTAAGAAGCTACCTTGCCGACGAGATCAAGTTCGTGAACCAAATCTGGTGTATCGAGTGCCAATTGCAGCTTCACGTGTCGCCTATCGTCCTTTTAACCCACACACAGACAGAGTACGTAAAAACTACTCCGTTCAAAATGTTTAAGCATGCTTAAACATCACCACAGCCTTTGTTTCCAGCCCTTTTATACATTATCCACACTCACTGTGGAAAACGCTGTGGAAACCCGGCTTAAACATCCAAAAACCTTAGCAAAATTGCATTTTTCAGCGGTTTGCACATTTCAGCGACAATCCGCTAAGTTATTGAAAAATCAACAACTTACCCAACCTAGTCCCGTACCCGTTTCGCCACTTTTCATAGTGCGTCTTAAACATTCCATTAAACATATCGGCCTGTGGAAATCAGTTAAAAACGACCATCAATCACACCGATGTACTATCGGAAACTGGCACTCTTAGTACTCTTCCTCGCGCATCTGCACCACGCGGTCAAGAAAATCGGGCTTCACAAGAACTGCGCGCGGTTTGCTCGCGCCTTCTGATGGGCCAACGATGCCTTCGCGTTCCATCATGTCAATGATCGAAGCGGCCCGTCCGTACCCAATTCCGAGCCGCCGTTGCAAGACTGAAGTCGAGGCACGGCCCATCTCAATGACGATCTTGACCGCGTCATAGTATTTCTCATCGCGCGGACGATCTTCGCCATCAACGCCTTCGGCTTCCTTGTCGCTCATCGTGACGCGTTCGTCGTAAGCTGGTCTGCCCTGATCGCGGATGAAGTCGCAGACGCGCTTCACTTCCTTCTCGTCCACATAAGCGCCGTGTACGCGCACCAGCCGCGACGTGCCGGGCGGCAGGAAGAGCATGTCACCTTGGCCTAACAATCCCTCGGCTCCGTTGCCGTCAATGATTGTGCGCGAGTCCACTTTGGACGAAACGCGAAAGGCGATACGCGAGGGGAAGTTCGCTTTGATGAGGCCAGTAATGACATCCACCGAGGGCCGTTGCGTAGCCAGAATCAAGTGAATGCCTACCGCGCGTGCCATTTGCGCGAGGCGGGTGATGCTTTCTTCGACATCGCGCGCCGAAACCATCATCAGGTCGGCCAACTCGTCAATGATGATAACGATGAAAGGCAACGGCTGCGGTTTGTCTTCGCTGTTGTCGCCCAGCAGTTTGAGATTCGGGTTCGTCGTGACTTCGTGGTTGTATTGCTCAATGTTGCGCACGCCGAAAGCCGCCAGATGCTTGTAGCGGTTTTCCATCTCAGCCACCGCCCATTTGAGCGAATAACTCGCGCGTTTGGCGTCCGTCACAATCGGCGTGAGCAGATGCGGAATATCGGCGTATAAGCCCAATTCAAGGCGTTTTGGGTCAACCAGAATCAGCTTCACATCATTGGGCGAAGCCTTATATAAGATCGAGACCAGAATCGAATTGAGCGCGACTGATTTGCCTGCGCCCGTCGCGCCCGCGATGAGCAAATGCGGCATCCTGGCGAGGTCTGCCACATAATGCGAACCGTAAATATTCTTGCCCAACGCCAGCGACAGCCGCGCCTTTGATTCACGGAACTCTTTGGCTTCGACGACTTCGCGCAAACGAATCACTTCGCGCACCGTGTTGGGGACTTCGATGCCGACGGTAGATTTGCCAGGGATGCGATCAATGCGCACTGATTCGGCTTTCAAACCTAAACACAGGTCATCAACCAAACCCGTGATGCGGCTGTATTTCACACCCGGGTCGGGCTTGAACTCAAACGTCGTCACCACCGGCCCTGGACTGATGCGCGTGACTTTACCCGACACGTTGAACTCTTTGCATTTCTCGGCCAGCAGGCGCGCGCGTTCCATCAAGTCATCGTCGGTGAATTCAGGTCGCGGCGGCGCTTCGGTCAACAGGTCGGCTTCGGGCAGCTTGTAATTCGCCAGCATCCGCGCGGCGCTCTTGGCGAGCTTTTGCAGTTTGGATTCTTTGGCGATCTCAACGGTTTCCGCAGGTTCGATGCGTTTGACCGTAGCCGACGCCAACATCTCGTCTACGCTGCGGCCCAAAGGCGGTGGCGTAGGCGGACGCGGAGCTTTCTTGGTGACTCCAGTTGACGTATCCCACGGCACGTCACCATCGCCCCCAACATCGTCGAACTCGTCCGGCAAGTCGTCATGAAACGAATCGTAGCCTTCCGTGTCATCTTCAAGCGGCGCAGTCTTAGGAATCGGCAGCTTCGCCTGATCGCCGCGCAACGCCACCGGCCACGTTTTGAGTTTGCTGATCGCAGGTGTCACATCTTCGGCGACTGGTTTCAACGCACGAGCCGACTCACGAACTGGCGCTTTCGGCGTCACGTCCCGCTGGACGATTTCCGGCATTTCATCTTCCGGCTCAAACGCAACCTCTTCTGCGTCGTCTTCCAACACCGTTGACAAATCAGGCTTGCGCGCGACGACCGGCGCAGTTCCGTTGCCGAGCTTGCCAATGCCGAGCTTATTAGACCTTTCAGTCACGATTGGCGCTAACGTCTTGCGCACCGGGCGACGCGGCGCTTGCAAGTTGAGTTGAACCTCTTCCTCTTCGTCGCGTCCCCAACCGCCGAAAGAACTTCTCAGCGATTGCCACCAACTCATTTGATCGCCAGGCAGCAGGTCGTCTACGACTCGCACCATCGAGGTCATCGAAAGCGGCGTCGAAATCACCAAGCCCGCCAACAACAACGCGGCCAACAAAATCAACGCGCCGATAAAATTGAAACGGTCTACCAACCCGTCTTTCACCATCAAGTGACCGACCCATCCGCCCAGATGGAAGCTGCCGTTGGCGCGCATGTCCATATCAAACAGCGCCAGCAAACCGAAGATTGCGCCTGCCACCATCAGCCAGCCCAACAGCTTGACGCCCGACATACGAAACTGGCGCGGACGCAACAAAAAGTAACCGACTGCCAACAAGATCAACGGGATCGTCAACGCCAATACGCCCAACGCGCCGTAAAGCGTCGAAGCGATATTCGCGCCCGTCGGCCCAATCCAGTTGCGGACGGGCGCTCCACCGGTCACGTTTGCCGAAGGGTCGCTGGGGTCATAGCTCAACAGTGAAAACATCACGACGACGCCCAGCACGAGCAGAATCAAGCCTGATAGGTCTTTCAGCAATTCGGGCCAGTTGGTATTCGCCACCCAATTGCCGATAAAGGTCGGCTCGTCCTCTTCTTCGTACTGCTTGGATTTCTTTTTGCTTTTGGCCGGAGGGCGGGCGTTGACCGGTGCGTTGACCGCCGACTTGATGCCAGCGTTCACCTTCGCCGACTTGGACTTGGGGGACTTTGCGTTGATGTATTCAGCGTCTTTGGTCGCCATAAGGTTGGGATGAGTACAAAAACGGCGCTGTTGTTACGCAGCCTTTACATTTGTGCGGGCGCGCGTTTCGCCAATAAAAACTCTTTGATGAAATCGTCCAGATCGCCGTCCAGTACGGCGTCTACGTTGCTGCTTTCATACTTCGTCCGCACGTCTTTCACCAACCGATAAGGATGCAGCACGTAATTGCGAATTTGCGAACCGAACGAAATATCACGTTTCGATTCGGCCAGCTTGTCGGTTTCTGAACGCCGCTTGCCGAGTTCCAGTTCGTAAAGCCGCGACTTCAACACGCGCATCGCTACGTCACGGTTCTGGTGCTGCGAACGCTGGTTCTGGCATGTCACGACAATGTTCGTCGGAATATGCGTGATGCGCACCGCCGAATCAGTCGTATTGATGTGCTGCCCGCCCGCGCCGGTCGAACGATAGGTGTCAACGCGCAGATCTTTATCCAGCACTTCGATTTCGATGTTGTCGTCAATCTCAGGCGTCACGAACACCGACGCAAAACTCGTCTCGCGGCTTTGGCCTGAATTGAATGGCGAGATGCGCACTAACCGATGCACACCGACTTCGCACGCCATCAAGCCGTAAGCATATTCGCCTTCGACGCGAAACGTTGCGGACTTAATACCCGCTTCTTCGCCGGGTTGAGAATCCAGTTCTTCAACTTTGAAGCCGCGCCGCGCCGTCCAGCGCAAGTACATGCGATAAAGCATTTCGGCCCAATCCTGCGCGTCGGTTCCGCCCGCACCTGAGTTGATGGCGACGATGGCGAACCGATGGTCATTCTCACCGCCCAGCAACATCTGCGTCTCGCTGGTTTCAACAGTGCGCGCCAATTTTTTCAAGGCTTCGCGCAACTCATTCGCAGAGGCTTCGTCTTCAGTGGCGAAATCAAACAGCACGGCGATGTCTTCGACCAAACGGGTTTGGTCTTCCGCCGTATGAATCGCGCGTTCAAGCCGCGCGCGTTCCTGCAAAATCTTTTGCGCTTTTTCCTGATCGCTCCAAAATTCGGGCGATGAAACCTGTGTTTCAAGAGCTTGCAACGCCGCACGCTTGGCGTCTACGTCAAAGAAACCTCCTGAGTTCGGCGGCGCGCGCTTGCAAATCGTTGTATTGCGTCCGCAACTCCTGTGCGGCCATGGCATCAAGCATGAATGTCTTACTCCTTTGTTCTGTCAGTGGTTAGCGGCGCGCAGCTTAACACATACTTCAACAATTTGTTGAGGCCGGCGGATTTTGCCATTCATCCAACATCTGTGTATTCGCCAAACACTGCCCGCATCCGGTCGGCAATTTCGCCCAACGTCGCGTAAGCCTCAACCGCCACAATGATGCGCGGCATCAGGTTTTCGCCCGAACGCGCTGCTGCTTCGACTTCGTTCAACGCAGCCAAAGTCGCTGCCGCATTGCGTTCGGTGCGCACCTTGCGCACGCGTTCGACCTGCGCCTGTTCATAAGCTGGATCAATTTTCATCGTAGGAATTTTCGTATCTTCCTTAATCTGAAAACGATTCACGCCGACGACGATTTCGGCCTGGGCTTCGACGGCTTTCTGGTAATCGTAAGCCGCGCGTTCGATCTCGCGTTGCACGTAACCCGCCTCAATTGCGGCGAGCATGCCGCCCTGTTCGTCAATTTTCGTTATGTATTCCATCGCGCGCCGTTCGACTTCATTCGTCAGATGTTCGATGACGTAAGAACCGGCGAGCGGGTCAGCCGTGTCGGCTACGCCTGATTCGTAAGCCAACACCTGCTGCGTACGCAACGCGATGCGCGCGGCGTCTTCGGTCGGCAAGCTCAACGCTTCATCCATCGAGTTCGTATGCAGCGATTGTGTACCGCCCAACACTGCGGCCAAGGCTTGCACGGTCGTGCGAACTACGTTCACCTCGGGCTGTTGTGCGGTCAACGTAGAGCCTGCGGTTTGCGTATGAAACCTTAACATCCATGATTTCGGGTCTTGCGCGCCGAAGCGTTCTTTCATCACGCGCGCCCACAAGCGCCGTGCCGCGCGGAACTTGGCGACTTCCTCTAAAAAGTTATTGTGCGAATTGAAAAAGAACGCGAGGCGAGGCGCGAAATTGTCTACGGTTAAACCCGCGTCGAGCGCCGCTTGTACGTAAGCAATGCCGTCCGCCAACGTAAAGGCCACTTCCTGCACCGCCGTCGAACCAGCTTCGCGGATGTGATAGCCACTGATCGAAATCGTATTCCAGTTCGGCACCTCTTTCGCGCAATAAGCAAAAATATCCGTGATGATGCGCAACGACGGGCGCGGCGGATAAATGTAAGTCCCGCGCGCGATGTATTCTTTCAAAATGTCATTCTGAATAGTGCCGCTCAGTTTGTGGGGGGCAACGCCCTGCTTCTTGCCGACCGCGATATAGAGCGCCAGCAAGATCGAAGCCGTCGCATTGATCGTCATCGAAGTCGAGACCTTATCCAACGGAATGCCGTCAAACAGCGTTTCCATATCAGCGAGTGAATCAATCGGCACGCCTACGCGCCCGACTTCGCCTTGCGCCAAAGCATGGTCGCTGTCGTAACCAATCTGCGTCGGCAAATCGAACGCCACCGACAAACCCGTCGTGCCCTGTTCGAGCAAATATTTATAACGGCGATTGGATTCTTCCGCCGTCGCAAACCCCGCGTATTGGCGCATCGTCCATAAGCGCCCGCGATACATCGTGCCGTAAACGCCGCGCGTGAACGGATATTCGCCCGGCGCACCGAGGCCTGCGTCGTAATCAATCGCCACATCATTAGGCGTCAGGCAGTTGCTGAGTTCGATGTCAGATGAAGTCGTGAATTTCTCTTTACGTTCTTTTGCTTTGGTCGTTGGCATAGAAATCTCTTGCTGCTTAGTTGTGGTGAAAAAAGATAACGCATTCTAACACGCACTCTGGGCAAATCTCGCTCAGTCAAAAAGCTAAGTTGAAAATGAATTTCACTCCTACTAAAATGCACTCAGTTAACTCACGTTATTCTTTTTCATCAGAAAGGCTCTATCCATGTTGAACTCATTTATCATCGTGTTGCGCGAAGGCTTTGAGGCGTTTTTAGTGGTCGCCATTATGACGGCGTATTTGCGCAAGACCGGGCGCACACAATTGCTACCCGCTGTTTATGCGGCAGTGGTGGCTTCAGCAATAGCGAGCCTCGCGCTCGGTTACGTATTGCGGCAAGGCGTGAATGAAGCCTTATGGGAATCCATTCTCGGCACGGTGGCCGTCGTGTTGGTTGCTTCGCTGGTTGTGCATATGTGGCGTAACGCGAGCAAGATGGGGCAGCAAATCAAATCCGGTTTGGATGAAGCCACGGCAGACCGTTCGAGTTGGGCGGCCTTCGGCGGCGTATTTCTTTTTGCGCTTTTGATGATCACGCGCGAAGGCATGGAAACCGCGTTGCTGATGAGCCAGGTACACGGCAACGTGCTGGCGGGCGCGGCGTTGGGCTTGGGCGGCGCGGGCTTGCTGGCACTGGGTTGGGCGAAGTTCGGCCACCTCATCAACATGAAACGCTTCTTTCAAGTGACCAGTATTTTCCTGCTACTCTTCCTCGCTCAGGTTGCGGTTTATACTTTTCACGAATACGCTGAAGCAGGGTTGCTTCCCAACAGCGAAGCGCTGCACGAAGCCACCGAAATTTGGTCGCCCGAGGGACTTTACGGTAAATGGTTTTCGATGCTAATCGTCGTTGCTTGTGCCGCGTGGCTGTTGGGCGCTTACTTGCTGGATCGCTTCCGTTCAACCAATGGCAATAGCGGCATTCCCGCTATCGCAAAATAAACTTATGAACCGCCGTCAATTCATTCAACAAAGCACGCTCATCACCACTCTCGCCGTCACCGCTGAAGCCAAAGTCAATTGGCCCGTCGGATGTTTCAATCGTCCGTGGACGAAATGGAGCTTTGACGAGACGCTCAAACAAACCAAAGCGGCGGGCTACACCACGACGGGCTTGCTCTCACGCACCAAAGATGAACCGTTCATTGCAGCAGAATCCTCGTCTGAGTATTTAACCAAGCTGAAAGAGCGCCTTGCCGCCAGCGGACTTAAAGCGAATATGGGCGCGTTGCGTTCGCGCCATAGCATCGCGCTCGCCGATTCGATCAAAGAAGTGCGCAAGCAGATAGACAACGCGCAACTGCTCGGCCTGACTTACGCACTGTCGTTTGGCGTAGACAAAACGGAAGAGTTCGAGCATTACTACAAGGTAATGAACGACGCGGCGGCGTATGCGCAAGGCAAGAAAATCAAACTCGTGATGAAACCGCACGGCGGAGGCAGTGGCGCTTCAGAAGAAATTTTGCGCTGCATCAAAGCCGTCAATCACGGCAACTTCAAAATCTGGTATGACGCGGGAAACATCATTCATTACACCGGCAAAGACCCGATTGAGGAATTGAAGCCCATCGCCCAACACGTCACAGGTTTTTGCGCGAAAGATTGCGCTACGGTCAAGGGCGACGTGATGCTGCAATTCGGCGAGGGCAAAGTGGATTTCACAGGCGTCTTCAAAACGCTCAAAGCTGCCGGATTCAAAGGCCCGATTATGGTCGAGTGTTGCAAGATCGGCGCTACGCCCGAAGAGACGGCGGCGAATGCCAAAGCCAATCGGGAGTTTCTAGCGAAGGTTTTCGCCAGCGTATAAATCTGACTCACACTCTGGCTCACGCAAAGACGCGAAGCCGCAAAAAAGAATCAGGGAAGGTTGTTACTCACAACACCCCGAACCTTCTTTGCGGCTTCGCGTCTTTGCGTGAGATGAACTTATAACAATTCGTCCAACGCCATCTGAAAATCCCCTGCCATGCTCGGATGCCCGTGCTTGGTCGCGGCGGCGATGCCTTGTTGATAAGCAAGGCGGGCTTCTTCGGTGCGTCCCAAGCGGTCGAGCGCCTGTGCCAGTTTGCCATAAGCGTTGCCCTGATCGTCGGCCTGGCTCAGATAGGTTTGCAACTCAGTGGCGGCGTCAGCCCATTTTTCGAGTTTGAGGTATTCGTTCGCCAAGCCAAATCGCACCATCGTGTTGGCGGGATCAGCGACAAGCATTTGGCGAAAAACTTCTATGCGGGTTTGCGACATGATTTTAAGCGGTTGGTTCGATCAATTCATCGGTCGGCGCACTGATGTCGAGTTCAAGATATTCGCCTGCGGCTTCGGCTCCAGTGGCGTGTACGCGATAGCTGGCTTGCAGCACCAGATCACTGCGCAGCGAATGAAAGACGCTGCAATACTTGGTAAGCGAAAGCCGCAACGAACGCGCCACAGCATTGGGCTTGATGCCGTCGCCCCACACGTCGAAGCGCGGACGCATCGCGGTGAAATAGCGCGGTTCGGGCGAATGCCGGTCGCCTTCGAGGGTGACTTCGATGCGCGTGGCAGGCGTGCGGCTCTTTTCGAGTACGACGACCACGTCAACAGCCATACAAGCGCCCAACGCTTCGAGCAGGATTTCAACGGGCGAAGCTGCTGTCTGCGTCTTGCCGTCGAACATCGTTTGATGCCCTTTGGCGTTCGTGCCGGTAAAGCTCAGTTCGCCGTTCCAGCTAACCGTCGTGGTGACATCTGCCATTAGTTCCTTCTCCAATTAAGCAACAATGAGGTAGGCGTTCAGTCCGCCTAACACATCAGAAAAATCTTTGTGATAAGTGAGTTCGATGCGGCGATGCTGTCGGATGATTTCGCCGAGTTCGCTGGCGCTGATGAATCCGTCATCGGCGTGCGCAATCGCCCATTTGGGAATGTGTTTGGCTTTCGCCAAAAAGTTGTTGATGAGTTGCAGGTATTGCTGTTTGGAACTCACCGCGTCGCCGAGCTTGCCGCGTTGGGCGGTGACGAGTTCGTCCCAAAACATCTCGTGACCACGCACAAAGGTCTCGCGCCAGCCCGCCATAGTGCCGCGCAATCCCGCCAGCCCTTGCGGACGCGGGAAGCGCGCAAACAGCAAGTCGGTACGCGCGTTGCGAATGAATTCGTGCGCGTCCTGATTGAGCGCCGCGTTGCTTTGACCGTTATTCACGAGCTTGCGTTGGGTGCGCCACAATTGCAGGAAGACCTGTGACAACGGACGCCGCAAGTCGCGCGTCGCTTGATCGAAGGCGAATAAGTAATCCGCGACGCCCAGCGCCAGCGTATAAGCCATCGCACGTTTGGATTCGTCAGGCAGCAATTGAATGTTTTGCCAGATGTTATCGAACCACACCGCGTCGAGTTCGTTGAGCGTGTCGTGCAAAGCGGAGTTGTAAAGGCGCGTTTGCGGTTCATAGGCGCTTTGCAACACGAGCGACACGTCTTCTTCGGTCAGGCGTTCGCCCTGATTTTCGACCAGTGCCCGCGACATCCACCACGCCCATTGGCACAGATCGTTGGTGATAGCCTGCTTGCCCCAAAATTTTAGATACCATTCAAGGTCAGGCTGTCCGGCAAACGGCACGGCCAACGAAGCGAACTTCAAACGGCGCAATACGCTCAACTCAAAACCGAGCCAGCGGCGATTAGGAGAATTCTTAAACGTCATAAGTTCGTTGCCGGTTGTCGGTTGGCGGTGCGCGAGCTTGAGAACTGCATACCGGCAACTGACAGCCATTTATGATCCGCGCGTCATCAGGTTCAGGCGCTGCGGGCCGATTTCGCGTTCGACGACTTCCCAGCCGTGGCGGATGAAAAAGCCTTCATGCGCGGCGGGCGCAGCGACATGAATGGTTTCAGCGCCTTGCAGCTTGGCGCGGGTGAAAGCGCCTTCTAGCAAACGCGCGCCGATGCCTTGCAGACGTTGCGCGGGCAAAACGTAAAGCCAGTTCACCCACGGCGTAATCAAGTCATCTCGTTCGGGCAGGTCGTTTTCGATCTTTTCGATCAGGGAAATCGAACCGACGGGCCGCCCGTCCAGCAAGGCGACAAAAGTTTGCGGTACGGTCGTACTCGCCAAATGTTCTTTCAGCAAATTCGAGACGACGCTGATCGAATTGTCCGGCGTTTCCCACCACTCTTCATAAATCCATTTGGCGACGAGCCAGAAATGATCGGGCACCTCACTCAACGCGACGACTTGCAGTTTGCCCTGCGGTTTATCAGACGGAACCATCGTGAGCGGCATCGAACGCACGGGCGCAGGCTCCGGCAAAAACGATCCCAAACCCAACGTATACGCACGCAAACGGCTCTCACTCAACGCCGCGAGGTCTACGACGGGAATCTCTTCGGTCGGGGCCAACACTAAGGGCGCGACGGGCGTGATTTCATTATGCGACGGCACAGCCTCTGGCGCGTTGTCCAGTGGAGCCGCAGATTCTTCGAGCGACGAACTGCTGTTCAACTTGTGCCACAACGGCGAAGGCGGCGGCGTAGGCGGAGCCGGACGTTCGCCGTGAGGCCGCAACGTCGGCACGTCGAAAGAAACCGCTGGCGGAGCATCAGTCACGGGCGACAAATCTTGTGTGACAGAATCTGCTGTGAGTTCAGGCGCATTGACCGCCACGATTCGTTGCGGCATTTCGATAACGTTCGAGACGGTTCCCGTTTCGGCTTGCGGTTCTATTTCGCCAATGCGAATCGCTTCCATCGGCACGGTCTCATATGATTCCGGCGCGGCAGTGTCGTATTGGGCGTCATATAGTTGCGGCGCGGCGGTGTCGTACTGAATCTCATCTAATTGCGGCACGGCGGTGTCGTATTGAACCTCGTATTGCATTTCTGCCGCCGCGCGCTCTTCTGCCAACACCGCGAGCAACGCTTTCACCACTTGCGGGTCGCATTCCAAGCCGGTTTGTTCGAGCAGCTTTTGTTCAGCAACTTCGTGATTGTAAGCGCCGCGATAAGGACGATCTGCCGTGAGTGCGCACCACGTGTCTGCCGCGCGCAAAATGCGTGCGCCAAGCGGAATCGCCGCGCCCGCCAGCCCATCGGGATAGCCCGTGCCGTTCCACCATTCGTGATGCCAGCGCACCAGCAATTGCACTTCGCGCGAGAGCTTTAAGGTTTGTGCTTCCTGTTCGCCGAGAATCGGATGCCGCCAGAGGTCTAGTTGTTCTTCCCAATTCAGCTTGCTCGGACGCCGCAGGTATTCGCGCTTGAGTTTGCGTTCGCCCAGGTCGTGCGCCAGCGCCGCGAACTTGAGCGTCATCAAATCTGCGCCATAAAGACCGCAGCGTTGCCCTACGGCTTCGACCAGCCGCGCCAGCCGTTCGGCGTGCGGATGCTGATAACCTTCAAGCTGGTCGGTTTCTGCCGCGAGTTTGCGCAATCGTTCGCCAAGCGCGCGTTCCGCTTCACCAAAGGCGAGCGACGGGTTGGGCAAAGGCATTGGAATTCAGGTTCCTCCGAAAAAATACTGAATGGCTTGTGATAATCAAGCCACAGCGTTTTTACGCGATCAAAGTGCGAAAGACAAGCGCGCAACCAGTACGCGATTGGCGCTTAAAATCTGTTTTGACAGGCTGATGACACGCTCCCTAGAATGCCCATCATCATCGTAATCACACCCGCAAAGGATTTTATTTCATGAGTTTGAGCGCAGATTTTTTAGAGATCGTTCGTTGTCCGGCCTGCAAAGCGCGCGTCGCCTTGAAAGCCGACAACAGCGGTTTGAAATGCGAAAGCTGTCACCGCGTTTACCCCATCCGCGATGAAATCCCAATCATGTTGATTGATGAAGCAAAAGTTGAAGAAGGCGCAACCGATTGACGGGCATGTCGCTATTTCAGGAATTGCCCCCCCATGCCCGCCTGCTTTTCATTCGCCTACGCAACCTGGGCGAAGCCGTACTCGACACCGCCAACCTGCGCGCCCTCAAACGCTGGCGGCCTGATTTGCACATCACCACGCTGGTCGAAGCCCTTTACACTGACCTTTACGCCGCCGACCCTGAGTTGAATGCCATCGCCTTGCCGCGCGCCGCTCAAAATCAGAAAAGCTCTTTCCTCGCGCGCCTTCAATTGATTCGTGAATTGCGACGGCAAAAGTTCGACGCCATGGTGAATTTGCACGGCGGCCCAACCAGCGCGCAACTTACGTTCTTGAGCGGCGCGCGACATCGCGTAGGCGCGCAACACTTTCGCCCGGCTTATGCTTACAACCTGCGCATTCCTGCGGCGGAAGAAATTTTGCAACGCAGCGATTTGCATACGGTCGAATATCAGTTCGGGCAATTCCGCTGGCTGGGCTTGCCAACAGAAGAACCTGCGCCGACACAGCTTTATGTTGACGCGGCGG
>JANNUY010000186.1:0-4690 GCA_031414155.1 Acidobacteriota bacterium | reverse complement strand
TCGTATTTCGGAAAGCGTTGTTTGAATTCAGGTACGGTTTTGCCAGCGGCTTTGACGACTTGCATGTCCTGATCGTCTACCCAAATGCGGCCTTGAAAGTATTTGCCTTCGATCTTCTGGCTTTTGAGTTTGTCGAGCGCGCGCGGGTCAGTCATCACTTTCGGATTCACGTCGAAAACAAACGTGTTCAAATCGTCAATCTTCTCTTTGCCGACGTAACTCAGGTTGTAATTCGGCAATTCCTCTGCCGTCAGCGCAAAGGGCTGCAAATTGACGAAGGCGTTCTTGTCTTCCATCGTCATCGTCAGCCCCGCTTTATCCAGCGTAGGTTGGGGCGCTCTGAGAATGCGTTCGATGCGCTTGCCCGCGTCGTTAAAGACGAATTCAGACAACTGGTAATACTCGCCCGAAACGATCTTGGCGGGGCCTAACACCTGCAAGCGCGACTCTTGTTTATAAGAATACTCCTTCCACATTTCGAGCAATTCGCTCTCGCGCGTCGTGAATTCTTTGATGATCTCTTGCGGGGTTAGGTCTTTTTTGACTACCGGTTTGACTGCCGGTTTGACTGTCGGATTGGTTTGGGCTGCCACGGCGAAAGCCACCACCATCAGCCACATACAGCAAACAATTATTCGTTTCATCACTCGCTTCTCCCTTATTGGTAACTGATGTTACGCGATTGGATTACAAGGATTCGTTTGACGGGCTTTATGCGCCGGAGGCGCTGCGGATGGTAGCCGGTGGTGAAACCACCGGTGCGGTAGCGAATGAATCAAGCGCCCCGGCAGGGGCACGGGACTCACATTAAACGTCATCATCATTTCACGTCCGGCGTCCCTGCCGGGACGCGAAATGGCTTTCCGATCCGACCGGTGGTTTCACCACCGGCTACCATCCGCAGCGCCTCCGGCGCAAAGTACATGTCAAACTCAAACTTCGCATATTGATCGCGTAACATCAGTTGGTAACTCGCTAGTTATGGGTTGTGGAATCAGACGTTATCTGGCTCCAGCCCCGTGCAGTATAGTCAAGAACGTAGTTCCTGTCCTTTTTTGCGTCTTGCCACGGCTAGTAAATTCCAGCCCCCTGTTGCACAATCAAGGCGCGTCGCAATCATCCACGGTAACCAGAAAAAACCATGACACTTCAACTCGGACAAGTTGCACCCGCTATCGAATTACCCGATCAGGACGGGCAAACGTGGCGACTGAGCGAACATCGCGGACAAGTCGTCGTATTGCTGTTTTATCCGGCGGACGAAACGCCAGTTTGCACCAAACAACTATGCAGCGTCCGCGACCACTGGTCGCAATATCAACAGACCGGGGCCGAGGTCGTAGGCATCAACACCGACGCAGTCGAGAAACATCGCCGCTTTGCCGAACGCCACGAGTTGCCGTTGCCGTTGCTGTCAGACGCCGACGGACATGTGGTCAAGGCGTATGACATGAAAAACCTGTTCGGCGTTAAACGCGGCGTCGTCGTAATTGATGGCGCAGGGATTGTGCGCTTTGTGCGAACGGTGATGCCGCTCTTTCGTCCCACTGACGACGAAGTACTCGCAGCCATTGGCAAGGCGCAAAACACTTAGAAGATGAATTCATCCACCGCGGAAAAACTCCAACTAGACACACCACTCGGTACTAATGAGACCCAACGGTTACAGCAACTCATCAACGAGTTGAGCGTAGAGTTTATCTCCATTCTTGATCTCGACACGCTGTGTGACCGCGTGGCGCAGCGGCTGAAAGAAGTCATCCCCTACAAATTTTTCAACATCTTCCTTGCCGACGAAGCCCGTGGCGGACTCGTGTGGAAAAAGGCCGTTGGTTACAAACCCGAAGAAGTCGAACGCAATCCGGTGATTCCGTTTGATCGTTCGATTGCCTCTGCCGCGTGGCGCGCAGGCCATTCGATGATCGTCGCCGATGTCTCGCACGACGCGCGTTATTTTTGGGTCGAGACCGAAGGCGAGCGCGGTCCGCGTTCTGAAATCGCTGTCCCTTTCATCGTGCCGCGCGAAAACAAAGTCGTGGGCGTCTTGACCATCGAGAATGCCGAGCCAAACTATTTCAATCAGGAACACGAACGCATCCTCAACATTCTGGGCAGCCATCTGGCGATTGCCTTTGAACACGCGCGCGTTTACGACGAGTTGCGCCAACGCACGCGCGAGATGCGCACGCTGGTTGAAATCGGCCACGAGATCACTTCGATTCTCGAACTCGACCGCTTGCTGCAAACCATCGGCCCGCTGCTTGAGCGCGTAGTGAATTACGAATTTTTGCTGGTCGGTTTGATTGACGAAGCGCGCGGCGAATTCGTCTGGCACGTCGAACACGGTTACGCCGCCCCCAAACGCGAACGCGCCAGCCGCACGCCCGTGTCGCGCGGCGTCGTAGGCCGCGCCGTCCGCGAACGCACCACGCAAATCGTGGGCGACGTACGCCACGACCTGGATTATTTCGTCACCGACAACTGGCGCGACCGCGGACAGCTTTCTGAACTCGCCGTGCCGCTCGTGGTCGAAGACAAAGTCATCGGCGTCATCGCGCTCGAACACAGCAGCGTCAACGCTTTTAACGAATATCAAGCGCGCTTGCTCGAAAACCTCGCCAACCCGCTGGCGATTGCGTTGGCGAATGCGCGGCTCTATCAACAACACGTCGAGCGCGAGAGACGGTTAGAAAAAGAGATTCTGATGGCGCGCGATGTGCAACGCGCGATGATGCCTGATGCGCCAAAGATGAAAGAGTTCGAGTTCGCCGCACGATTGGAACCGGCCTTGAATTTGAGCGGCGATTTTTATGATTACATTCCGTTGTCGCCTACGCGGTTGGGGCTGATGATCGGCGACGTATCGGGCAAAGGCGTCAGCGCAGCCATGGGCATGGCCGCCGCGCGCTCTCTCTTGCGCAGCGCCGCCCGTCGCGGAGGCGGCCCGCCGCGCGTCGTGCGCGATGCCAACACGCGCCTGTTCCGCGACCTGAACGGCAACCTCTTGCTGACACTGGTTTACGGCGTGCTGGATGCCGAAGCCAAAACTTTTCAATACTGCAACGCCGGACACAATCCGCCGCTGCTCGTGCGCGCTTCGGGCAAAACCAAAGCTCTCAAAGCCAGCGGCCTGCTGCTTGGCGTATTCGACAAGCAGCCTTACAAGACCGAAACCTTGCAACTCGAAAAAGGCGACGTGTTGTTTTTTTACACCGACGGCCTCGTCGAAGCCCGCCCACCCGGCCCTGAACTCAACGAATTCGGCGAACAGCGTTTGATTGAAATCCTGCTCGCTCACCACCACCTCAAAGCCTCCGCGATTTTAGAAGCAGTGCTGAAAGACCTACGCGCCTTTGCCGAGCGCGAACGTCAGCAAGATGACTTAACGCTCGTGGTCGTTAAAGTTCAGTAACGCATAATCAAATACGACGATGGCGCGGGTTTCGCGTTTGGCGATGTCGGCTCGATCTCGACCGACACGCCCGCCAGCGCGTGAACGCGTTCACCGCCCATCTGATATTCGCGGGTTACGTGGTGCGTAGAAAGAAATGCCATAACGAAAAGTAACTCAATTTGTTTACGCGGCAGTTGCCAGCAATGCGACTTCTGCCGCTTGCGGCAATTCCACCGGAACAAAGTAACTCGCCGAAAAAAGATAATCTTCGCCCGATTCGTCAACGACGCGAATCATGTTATGCCGCGTCCCTTTTTCGTCAGGTAACACACGATAAACTTTCCAAAGCTGCAACGAAGCAGGGTAGCCTTCGTTTTTCACACAGATAGCAAATTGGGGTTTCGCGCTCATCGTCTTTCATAAAGAGGTTCGGGGGCACTTATTTCGTCCAACCGTTTCACCATTCTTGCGGCTGTGCCGCAAAGAGAAACTCGTTTTCAAGCTTGTCGAAAAATTTCTATATGCTTGAAAACCACTGGTGTTCAACAACAACCTCTTCAACTTCAATTATTTTTGTTTTTACACCTAAGCCTAACTCTTTGAGTTTATCAATCAGTTGGTCTCCATCAACTAAATCAATCGCTGGCGCTCCATCCCTGATGGCTTCTCGCACTGCATCTTTAGTGAAGTTACCAGTCGTAACTAACAATCCTTTATCTGCCCGTCCAACCATTGCTCCCCTGAAATCACGAATTTGGTTAGATGACACAGAGCCTTGATAGCGTTTGCACTGAAACATAACGTGAAAACTAAGTAGCCCGCCCAAACGCATAATACCTTTACCATCTATTCCGCCGTCACCAGATCGTCCTGTTACCTCAACCTGAATAAACCCTGATTCCCGCAGAAGCCTCTGAACAAGCCTCTCAAAGGCAGACGGGTTCATTTTTAGTAGGGTCGCCGAAAGCTCTTCACGCCAATTTAAGGCAGTATCAACTTCATCAAACCCGTCTTTAGTCTTTGACGGTTTTGCCTTTTGTTCCTGATCCCGAACAAATCTTCTAACAACTTGTGGGTCAATCTGATTGAGCTGTACTCCTTTTGGAGTTAATGCCCAAACCCCTCTGCTGGAATTTTCCAGAATGTCATATTTCTTCAAGTACGTTCTTGCCCACGCAAGCCTGTATTCAATCTCTGTTTGCCCGCCTTTTTCTGAATCATGCAACACTTCAAGCTGGTCAGCAGAAAATCCCGCGATTTCAGTAACTTTGCTAAGTACAGGACAAAACCTGAAGC
>JANNUY010000185.1:0-12409 GCA_031414155.1 Acidobacteriota bacterium | reverse complement strand
CTATTTATGAGTTCGCCACCTTTACGGTATTCGATCCGGGCGTTGCATTGCGCACCGATCAATTGATTTCGCAAGGTTACACACCGACGATTGATTTCGGTTACCCCTATGGATTGCTGCCCTTGATGTTAGGGCGAATCTTTTTTGCGTTCATCGGACGCACTCCTGCCGCTTACATCGCTTTTATGTTTCTGGCGGAAGCCGCCATTCTGTGGGGGCTTTGGCGACTAGCGCGAAGTTGGGGATGGTTGATTGCGCTGTACTTGCTCGTCGCATTGCCTCACATCGTGATTCCCGTTTATGTCAATCTGACGCATCCGCTGGAAGCCGCATTGATGCTGCACGCGCTGGCTGATTTGACGAAAGGCCGCCACGCCCGCGCGTTGGCCATTGCCACGGTTAGCCTCTTCGTCAAACCGGTGATGGGTTACGTCCTGGGCTTTCTCGTCATCGTGTTGGTCATCGTCAGGTTGGTAAAAAAAAGAGAGAGCTTCATCGCGATGTTTGCGTTATTGCGACCAGCCGCCGTGACCGGATCAGTCTGCGCGCTACTCACGCTCATCCGTTTCGGATGGTTGCCTGCCTGCAATGCGCTCTTTCCCGCGAACGGCGCGCAAAGTTATCAGGCGCTCGACTTCGGTTTTTTCGGCAATGGACGTACGTTTTGGCTGCCGAAGCTGAGTACGTTGGCGCAATTTGCTAAGTACTATGCGTTGACGCCTGCGGGGTTTTGGGTTGTTTGCACAGTGCTAATCGCCATCTTCGGCGTGTTATCACTAATCAAGTTGGCGCACGCTTC
Organism: Acidobacteriota bacterium; assembly: GCA_031414155.1. Classification (GTDB taxonomy): domain Bacteria; phylum Acidobacteriota; class Blastocatellia; order RBC074; family RBC074; genus JACPYM01. The sequence continues at coordinate 11,610 of JANNUY010000185.1, read as the reverse complement.
CACCCCAGAACACGAAACGTTGCTAATCGTCGCGGCTTGTCATTTCATTTTTCTTTTCACTTTTTTCGGCTGGCCGGGTACGTGGACGTATTACTCGTCCCTGTTGATCGCTGGCGTAGCGTTGGGATTGTTTGTCTATCGCGCGCGCCCTGCGTTGATCGTAGCGATAATGCTGCTCGCGCTGGCAGGCAACGTCGAACGCTATCAAATCACCACGAACGCCTGGCGCTGGATGGCGCGTTCACCAGCGACAGCAGGGCTATGGGCATTCGACAGTTTGCGCGATGAATGGACGAAAGCGCGCGCACTGGCTGGCACACGGCGCATTTTCTATCTCAACAACGGTTGCGCCGAATTGCTTTACCCAAACATTGACGCGCCCGTCAGCTTTTTTCTTTCGCCGGGTACGCAAACCCCGATTGAACTTGACCGCATCCGCACTCAATTGAAAGGGGCTAATTTCGTCGTCACGTTCAACCAGAGCGAAGTACTTGACCCGTGGTACTGGCAGGAGTTCGCTGAAGAGCGAAAATCATTCGTGGAAACCTGGCACGGAATATATTTAACCGTTCACGAACGCCGTTAAATCCCTGTTGCATTTTCGCCGGTAACACTGATCGGTGATTGTGTTAATCCACTGGCACGCGGGCACGCCCACTCCTATACGTCGCACAACACGACGGCCTCGCGCAACGAAACCAGCGGGTCGGCTTTGGTAGGCGAAAACTCATGCGCGACAACGCCCGTGAATTTTAGGTCGGCGATGGCTTTCATCACCGTGCGCCAGTTGAGTTCCTGCGTGTCGTCGAGTTCGTGGCGACCGGGTACGCCGCCCGTGTGAAAGTGCGCGATCCATTGAATGTTGTCTTTGATCGTGTGGATGATGTCGCCGTCCATAATTTGCGCGTGATAAATGTCGTAAAGAATTTTGACGCGCGGATGATTGATGCGCTTGACCAACTCTACGCCCCAGCCCATGTGATCGAATTGATAATCAGGATGATTGACCTTGCTGTTGAGCAACTCTACGCAAATCGTGACGTTGAATTCGTCGGCAATGCTCTTGATGCGATTGAGTCCGACGACACAGTTGTCGAGTCCTTCCCCGTCAGGTTGGCCTTTTCGATTGCCTGAAAAAGTGATGACGTTTTTCCAACCGGCTTGCAACGCGGCCTGCGCGTTGCCGCGAAAGGTCTCGACCAACTTGTCGTGATTCTCTTTGCGGTTAAAGGCATCAGGAATGTTGCCCGCGCCCGACACCATCGTCGCTTGCAAGCCATATTGCTTGAGTACCGGCCATTCTTTGCGGTCGTTGACGAGGTCGAGTCCGACCAAGCCCATCGCTTTGGCGGCTTGGCACAGGTCTTCGATTTTGACCTTGCTATAAGCCCAACGCGCGGCTGACTGTTTGATGTTGCCTTTGAGTTTGAGCGGTACGAGATGCTTGGGATCGAGTACGAAAGGTTGCGCAGTCTGTTGCGCCAAAGCAGTTTGTCCTAACGCCAGAGTGCCTGCGGTTTGCCATAACAGCTCGCGTCGCGTGAGTGGTTTGCCAGTCATAATTTTTTCCTTTGTGATTGGTTTTGACTACCTGATGAAGCGGGCTAAGATTACGGGCAAACGCACAATCACTCAATGGCTCACAACGGAAACAAAACCATGAATTTAGATCAAGCCTTCGCAGAACATTTCACCCGACGCCAGCTTTTCGGTCTCGGAGCCAAAGGCATCGGCCTCGCTGCGCTCTCTTCCCTGCTCAAACAAGACGGATTGGCAGCGCAATCTAAAGACGCCAAAACCGGTGGCTTAATTGGCTTGCCGCATTTCGCGCCCAAAGTGAAGCGCGTCATCTTCCTGCATCAATCGGGCGGGCCTTCGCAAATTGACACGTGGGATTACAAACCTGCGCTCGAAAAGTTGCATGGCACTGAGTTGCCTGATTCCATCCGCAACGGCCAACGCATCACGGGCATGACTTCGGGACAGAGTTCGTTCCCCTGCGCGAAATCCATCTTCAAGTTCGCACAACACGGCAAGTCGGGCACATGGGTGAGCGAGTTGTTGCCGCACGCTGCCAGTGTCGTAGACGACTTGACCGTCATCCGCACAATGAATACCGACGCGATCAATCACGATCCGGCGATTACGTTTTTTCAAACGGGCTTTCAACAACCCGGACGTCCAAGCATGGGTTCGTGGGTGAGTTACGGCTTGGGAAGCGAAAATCAAAACCTGCCTGCTTACATCGTGCTGCTCTCGACAGCGCACGCAATCAACACCGATCAACCGCTGTTTTCGCGTCTGTGGTCGAGCGGATTCCTGCCATCGAATTATCAAGGCGTACGTTTGCGCGGCGGCGGCACACCCGTGCTTTACCTGGACAATCCGCCGGGCGTAGACAGCAAGACCCGCCGCCAGATGCTTGATGCCGTCAGCAAATTGAACAAGCTGAAATCGCAGGATTACGGTGACCCTGAAATCGAAACGCGCATCACGCAATACGAGATGGCCTATCGCATGCAATCCAGCGTGCCCGACCTGATGGACTTATCGAAAGAACCCGAAAGCACGTTTGAGCTTTACGGCGCTGAAGCGCGCAAGCCCGGCACTTACGCGGCGAATTGTTTGCTCGCGCGGCGATTGGCCGAACGCGGCGTCAGATTCATTCAGCTTTATCATCGCGGCTGGGATCAGCACGGCGACCTGCCGCGCGACCTCGCGTTGCAATGCAAAGGTACTGACCAACCTTCCGCCGCATTGGTCAAAGACTTAAAACAACGCGGCTTGCTCGACGACACGCTGATCGTCTGGGGCGGCGAGTTCGGGCGCACGGTTTATTCCCAAGGCAAGCTGACCGAAACCAATTACGGACGCGATCATCACCCGCGCAACTTTTCGATGTGGCTCGCGGGCGGAGGCCTCAAGAAAGGCTTCGTGTTAGGCGAGACTGACGATTTCAGCTACAACACGGTGAGCGACCCCGTGTCGGTTTACGACCTGCAAGCGACGATGCTGCACCTGCTGGGCATTGATCATAAACGGCTGACCTATCGCTTTCAGGGACGCGACTTCCGGCTGACCGACGTACACGGCGAATTGGTCGAAAAGATTTTGGCTTAACGATTTTACAAAGGTATTGAAATGGCAGCAGCAACACAAACTAAACGGAGCCGCTACAGCGTGGAAGAATACTTGGCAATCGAACGCGCGACTGACGAGCGGCACGAATACCTGGACGGGCAGATTCGCGCGATGGCGGGCGAGAGTCCAAAACACGGCACGCTTTCTATCAATTTAATCGGCGAGTTGTTTCCGCAACTCAAAAACACGTCGTGCCAGATGTGGACGAAAGATTGCAAAGTGCGCAGCGGCCCTGCTCCTGCCACAGGTCATTCGACCAAAGGGCTTTATTCCTATCCTGATTTAGTGATCGTTTGCGGCACGCCGGAATTTCACGACGAGCACCAGGATGTGCTGGTCAATCCCAAAGTCATTATCGAAGTCCTCTCGGCCAGCACCGAAAACTTCGATGCCAACGAAAAGCTGCGGCGCTATCAAACGTGGAACCCAACGCTCACCGATTACTTGCTGGTAGCCCAAACCGAGATGGTCGTTTATCACTACGTGCGGCAGGCGGACGGCGGCTGGTCTTATTACACCTATCAGGGCTTGCACGAACGTTTTGAAATCAAAGCCATCGGCTGCGCATTGTCATTGCAGGATGTATATGATCGCATCAGCTTTGTTGACGAAGGCGAAGCGGCGTCAGAGCAAGCACAAACGCAATAGCTCAAACACGGAGGGAGTAGTTATGGAAAACACGAACGTGGCAACCGCACCAGCGGTTACCTTAGCTTCACCATTGGCCTTGCCAGATGCAGAAGCAGCACGACGCACGGTGGCGCGTTGGCTGAGAACTGAAATCGGCGACGCGCTTTATCCGGTCGAAGCTTCCTTCGACAAAGAGAACTTCGCCTGGCACGTAGCCGTTTGGTTCAGCACAGCAAGTCGGCCACTGGCAGCGTTTGCCGCTGATGTTTATTTAAGCGCCACGACAGGGGCTTTTCTCGGCAGACCTTCTCGCGAGCAATTGGAGCAACGCTTGCAACAAGTTTTCGGCGATGAGGAATGAGCGGTGCTACCACTTTTCCCACAGGAATTATCAACCAGTTGTGTAGCCGCTTGCGTGCGCATGGTACTGGCATCGCTCGGTCATTCTTTATCCGAAGCAGAAATTCGTTCGCGTTGCGGCTACTCCCGTTTGGGTATGCAATTGAATCAAGTGGCGGCTGGATTGTCTGATCTGCCTGTAACAGTCGAATTTCACAACGATTGGAGTGTTGATGACCTTGCCGATGCGTTGCGGCAATCTCTTTTCCCCATCGTTGGCGTAGACTTGCGCTACATAGACGGCTTATTCGCCTTTCACGCTGTTGTCGTTTCTGAAATCTCTAGCAGACAGTTAACCATCCACGACCCGCGCCAGGCGCACAGTCCGCGTCAAATCAGTCAGTATGCTTTTGAAGATGCTTGGGAGAACGCCGATCATGAGTGCCTTGTGATTCGGGCGCGACTGGTAGGTTGAAGCCCGCCACTGAAAATTTGCGGCGAGATTTCAGGAGAAAAAATATATGCGCCTTGATGAAATCAGGATTTTGAGTGAGCCATATCAAACCCACAGGAAAAACGAGGTAGACCGGAGATTCCATTCTTCAATTGGCGCAGATATGCCAAGCACATCCAAACTAGCCGTTGAGATACTCCACGATTTGGATACTACAAACTTTGGAATTTCGTGGTGGCAATCATTGCCAACAGAAGAGCGGATATTGATCAGCGATTATTTATTTCAATGCGCAAATGGAATCGAGACGAATTTGGTGGAAGCCAAGCTGCATTACTTTGAGTGGCTTGATGCCCGTGAAAGAGGTAACAGACGCATAGTTGACGCCGCTACAAGGAATTTTTATGGCGACATTGAATTCAAAACACCCCCTTCGACAAGCCCGCTGGACGATTTGCCCAACAAATTAGAGCCTTTACATATCTGCGGCTTTTTCCGCGCGATTGGCTCAGCCTTGGATTGCCTCGGTGCAGTCATAGTGGGCGTGTTGGGCTTACCTGTGTCACTCCGCCGTAGCGATATTAGCAAGGCTCGAAAGTCATTATCTGGACTTACCGCTTCTTCGAATCGCGGTGTGATGCTTCAACTTGATTTTAGAGACTATTTTCAGCAACTAATTGTTGATAACGGCGCAGAAGACTGGCTTGAATGGGCAGATCAATATAGGAATATGTTCGTTCATCGTGGGCGACGAACTATTTATAACAAACTTGTGTCTCAAGATGTTCACTTGCTTGACGCAAGCGGGCAAGTAATTCCGAGAGTTACCTCGACCTTGCATCTTGCAAAGTATCCTGATCGTTCAGAGGTTGAAGCCCTCTTAAAGAGCAAAGAAATTCTGTTAAGTGAAGATGCTGATACAACATTGAGCGGGATATTCAAGAGTTGTAGAGAGCTTGGAGAACATACCTGCGAACGGCTTTTATCTATTTGGCAAACCAGACGAAGTGACCCGCAGTTGATTGAACAACCCATTAACCAATGGGATGACAAAATAAGGGTTTGTAACTTTGTTGGCTACGAATTTAACGCTGAAAAGGTCAGTGCAGATGAGATGATAGGCAACCCTGTGCTTTTTCATCGGATGATTTCAGCTTCCGTTGATGACACTCACCGAAATCTATGGAATAACTCAAGATGGAATAAATGAAATGAAACGAATAATTCTATTCACAGCGAGCATCGCCCTTTGCTTTGTGCTGTTGGCGCTGCATTCCGCTCACACTGCTGCGGCAGACGCACGGTTCGAGATTTCCTATCCGGCTGCGCTCGACAACGGCCCCATCACCGGGCGCGTCTTCGTGATGATCTCAAAAACGAATCGCGTCGAGCCGCGCTTGCAGGCGGGTTCTTACAACGCTTCGGTGCCGTTTTACGGTTTGGATGTGAATGCGTTGAAGCCGGGCGAGGGCGCGGTGATTGACGCGGGCGTGTTGGGCTACCCCTTGGAAAGTCTGAGCCAATTGCCGGCGGGCGAGTATTTCGTGCAGGCGCTGTTGAACGTTTACACGCAGGTACGGCGCAAGGATGGGCACGTGATCTGGGTTCACATGGATCAGTGGGAAGGCCAGCAGTGGAACCGTTCGCCGGGCAATCTGGTCAGCGAAGTGCAGCGCGTGCGGCTTGACCCGGCAACCGGATTCAACATCAAGCTGAGTCTGACGAAGAAGCTGCCGCCGGTTGTGGTTCCGCCCGATACCGAATGGGTCAAGCGGGTGAAGATTCAGAGCAAGCTGCTGACGGAGTTCTGGGGGCATCCGATGTATCTGGGCGCGACGCTGTTGTTGCCGAAGGGTTACGCGCAGAACACGGATCAGAAATATCCGACGATTTATAGCCAAGGGCATTTCGGGTTGAACCCACCGTTCGGCTTTACGACGCAATCACCAGCTACGCCTGAAAGCGCAGAAGCACGCAAGGCGCGACTGAATCGCAGCGCGCGTGAAACGGGTTATGAGTTTGGGCAAGCCTGGATGTCAGATGATTTCCCGCGCATGGTGGCAGTGACATTTCAACATCCTACGCCGTATTACGATGATTCTTACGCGGTGAACTCGGCCAACAATGGGCCTTATGGCGATGCGTTGCTGACTGAACTGATTCCCTATCTCGAAAAGGACTTCCGGTTGCGTGCTGAACCGCAAGCGCGCGTGTTGACGGGCGGTTCGACGGGCGGATGGGAATCGCTGGCGTTGCAAATACTGCATCCGAAGTTTTTCAACGGCACGTGGTCAATGTATCCAGACCCGGTGGACTTTCGCCGCTATCAGATGTCGAACGTTTACGAAGACGACAACGCCTTTGAAGTGCCAAGCGGCGACTGGTCAAAGATGATTCGTCCGCTGTCGCGCAACGCCGAGGGGCAAGTCACGCTGACGATGCGCGAGATGAGCCGGTTGGAAGCCGTGCTGGGCAGCAAGATTCGTTCGGGGCAACAGATTGCCGCGTGGGATGCGGCTTACGGCCCCGTCGGCAAGGACGGTTATCCGCGTCCGATTTGGGATCGGCTGACGGGCAAGATTGATCGTGAAGTCGCATTGTATATGCGCGATAACGGCTATGACTTGCGCTACAACCTTGAGAAAAACTGGAAAGAGATCGGGCCTGATTTGGTCGGCAAAATTCACGTTTATTGCGGCGATATGGACAATTACTATTTGAACCTCGCCGTCTATCAACTCGAAGACTTTTTGAAAGCTGCCGACAATCCCAAAGCCAAAGCCGTGTTTGAATACGGTCGCCCGATGAAACCGCACGGCTGGCAGCCATTCACGAATGCGGAGTTGGTGCGGATGATGGCTGCGCACATCAACAAGGTCGTCAAGGCAAAGGCGGCAGGACATTCGGTTCGTTGACAGGTTGGCGTTGCGGCTTTCGAGTTGCAGCTTGCTACGGCAGTGTTTTCGGATCGAGCAACCCTGTCGCTTTCGTCCGCTCTTGCGCATAGACCTGTTGAATGAGTTTGGCGACTAGGCCTGTCCAACCGGTTTGATGGCTCGCGCCTAAGCCCGTGCCGTTGTCGCCGTGGAAGTATTCGTAAAACAAAAGGTAATCGCGCCAGTGCGGATCGTTTTGAAATTCGTGGACCGCGCCAAACACCGGACGCTTCCCTTGCCCGTCGCGCATGAACAGCGCGGTCAGCCGCCGCGACAATTCCATGCTCACGTCCCATAGGTTCATCATCCGGCCAGAACCGGTCGGACACTCAACCATAAAGCTGTTACCGAGGTAATAGTGAAACTTCTGCAACGATTCGATGATGAGGTAATTGACGGGAAACCAGATCGGGCCGCGCCAGTTTGAATTGCCGCCGAACAAGCCCGAACGCGATTCGGCGGGTTCGTAAGCAACGCTATGGATTTCGCCGCTGACTTTTAACGTATAAGGATTGCGTTCGTGATATTTCGACAGCGAGCGAATGCCGTAAGGCGAAAGAAATTCGTTCTCATCAAGCAATACGGTCAAAACCCGTTTGAGCCGTTCGGGGTTGACCAACGAAAACATGCGCCGCGCACCGCCGCGCCGCTGTTGCGCTTCGACGTATTGCCCTAGTTCGGGCGCGTTTTCGATGAACCAGAGCATGCGTTCGTTGAAGCCTTCGTGCTGGTCGAGCAATTCGGGTTCGAGGGTTTCGACGGCAAAGAGGGGAATCAAGCCAACCAGCGAACGAATACGCATCGGGAAATGTGAGCCGTCGGGCAGGTTCAATACGTCGTAATAAAACCCGTCTTCTTCGTTCCACAAACCGCCGCCGCCGTGCTTGTTCATCGCGCGCGAAATGTTGACGAAATGCTCCATGAACTTTGACGCCACGTCTTCATACGCCGGATTGTCTTTGGCGAGTTCGAGCGCAATGACCAGCATGTTGAGGCAATACATGCCCATCCAACTTGTCGCGTCAGACTGTTCGAGCGAACCGCCCGTAGGCAACTTGGCGCTGCGGTCAAAGACGCCGATGTTGTCGAGACCAAGAAAGCCGCCTTCGAATACGTTGTTGCCTTCCTGATCTTTGCGGTTGACCCACCAGGTGAAATTGATGAGCAGCTTGTGAAAGATGCGTTCGAGAAAGTTTTGATCGCCTTTGCCCGTGCGACGGCGTTCAATCGTATAAACGCGCCACGCCGCCCACGCATGCACGGGCGGATTCACATCGCCGAACGCCCACTCATAAGCCGGAATCTGTCCGTTCGGGTGCATATACCATTCGCGCAACATCAGGATGAGTTGCTCTTTGGCGAAGTCAGGATCAATCACCGCGAGCGGAATGCAATGAAAGGCCAAGTCCCACGCGGCATACCACGGATATTCCCACTTGTCGGGCATCGAGATAACGCTTTCGTTGTAAAGATGCGTCCAGCTATGGTTGCGGCCTTCCAATCGTTGCGCAGGCGGCGGAACCAACTCGGGATCGCCGCGCAGCCAACGCTTCACGTCGTAATAGTAAAACTGCTTTGACCACAACATCCCCGCAAAGGCCTGTCGTTGAATGCGTTTGATGTCAATGTTCGCACCAGCAGGCGCGTGCCTGTCATAAAATTCATCGGCTTCGGCTAGGCGGCGTTGAAAGACGTAATCGAACGAATGACCGAAACTCACTTCCGCCGGATTACGATCAGTCAACCGCAACTTCAACGTCACGGTTTCGCCCGCACAGATATTCAACGAATAACGCGCCGCCGCTTTCGTACCCTTTTGCGCCGGATTCACCGCCTCACGCTTGCCATCAACTACGTAATTGTTGATGCCGTCTTTCACGTAGGGTGTCGCGCTGGGCAAGCCATACAGCCGTTGCGTATTCGTTTCGTTTTCAGTGAAAAGCAATTCAGGCTCGCCTTCGGCAATCAGCCAGCGTTCCCCGCGATAGTGATGGTCGAGTTTGATAGCGCGAGTGCTTTCAGGACTAAGGTCAACTTTCATCGAAGGGCGCGGCTTGTCTTTGAAGGCGGGCAGATTCCACGACCACGTATTGCGAAACCACACGGTCGGCAACACCTCAAGCCGCGCGGCCTCAGGCCCGTGATTGGTGATCGTCAGACGAATCAAAATGTCTTCGACCGAAGCCTTGGCGTATTCGACGAACACATCGAAATAGCGGTCTTCGTTAAAGACCCCGGTGTCGAGCAATTCATATTCATCGAGCGCCTTGCTGCGCCCCTGGTTTTCGTTGATGAGTTGCGCGTAAGGAAACTCGGCCTGCGGATACTTATACAAAAACTTCATGTATGAATGCGTAGGCGTCGAGTCGAGATAAAAATAATACTCCTTCACGTCTTCACCGTGATTGCCCTGCGGCCCGGTCACGCCGAACAAACGCTCTTTCAACATCGGATCGCGCCAGTTCCACAACGCCACCGCAAAGCAAATGAACTGCCGCTGATCGCTGATGCCACCCAAGCCTTCTTCGTTCCAGCGATAGGCTTTCGACCGCGCGTGCTTGTGCGGCAAATAAGCCCACGCCGCACCGTCGCGCGAATAGTCTTCGCGCACCGTACCCCACGCGCGTTCGCTGAGATAAGGCCCCCAACGCTTCCAATGACCGCGCCGCCCGCGCGATTCTTTGAGGCGAACTTCTTCTTCGATGATGGATGTGGTGTCGGGCATAAGTGATTAAAACTACTCTTGATTCGTTTTTTGTATAGCGAGTTTAGCTTTCTTTTTAGCCTCAAACTCCGGTGAAAATAACGTGTATTCATCAATAACCGCATCTTCAAGCTGATTCCACTCTAAATTCAATACGCCAACAAAGCCCGTACGAGCTAAATTTACCTTCGTACTTGTTAGCTTCAGTACTCCAGCATGGGCAATCTCAGGAGTGTTAAAAGATTTCTGACTAAAATGAGTATTACGAAGATTGGCACCGCTTAAAATAGCCCCTGTAAGGTCTGCGCCTGGTAGGTGAGAAAGCTGAAATTCTGACTCAGTAGTAGATGGAAATATCGTGAAACGGAATTCCCCCCCGCTAAAATTAGCCTCGCTCAAATTGGCTCCGCTGAGATCTGCATTGCGAAGACGCGCCCCGCTGAAATTTACAAAACAAAGATTTGCTCCTCGAAGGCTAACGCCATTGAAGCGTGCTCCGCGAAGATCAGCCCCACAAAGATCCGTGTCATTCAAATTCGTATTAGCTAAATCAAGATCCCAATCAATATCATTAGCTGGGAGGCGACCAATTACCGTAAGTACTGCTTGAATGTCCGTCGCAGGCTTTTCATCTGCATCATGCTTAATCTTGAGCGAAGAGTTTTGTATTGGAGCTTTTTCCCTCACAAAAGCTGACAACACTTCTAAAATAGTTTTAACATCGCGCTTTGAATCGTAAGCAATTCGCTCAAGTGCATAAATGCCACCCAATCGTACCTCTAGTTTCGGATCGCCAAGCTGCGCAATGGCCTTCGTGTAACGGTCAGTGATTTGACCTTCTAAGGAGAGCTTGCGATTTTTTTCTGTTTCTCGCTGAGTGATAGCGATATTGACACCAGTTGCCAGCAAGCCAAAGATAACGACAATGCCGCCGACAATCTGCGCTACTGTCTTGCGGGCTTCATTTTCAAGGCCAAAGCGTTCAGAGGGTTTCAAGCCATCTGGCTGAGTTTCAACGATGGGCTGTACTTGCAATTGAGGAACTACCCAAATAAACCACACCGAAAGCAATACAACTGCCACCGCAACAAGAATACCCAGCACATAGGCCATCGCTTCTGACTGAGTAGAAGGTGCCACTCCGCTTTGAATGCCATAATACTTCCAATATGACCAACCTAATCCAACGACAAACAATAGGATTGCAATTAAAGCAATGACCCGCTTATTCGTTAGAAGATAGAACACTTTATTCATGCTTATCACTAATGCTATGCGACTTGTTGGTTGTTTCTGTGCCTGACGAGTGTGCTGTTAAACTTGCTTCTGTGTGGCGTGCCCAAAGGGCGCGGCTTTCCTCGTTCGTCAAATATCCAGCAAAAGGTGTTGAAGAACGCAACCGTTGC
>JANNUY010000184.1:0-5437 GCA_031414155.1 Acidobacteriota bacterium | reverse complement strand
CGGAATTTTGTATTTCACGATTCCCGATCACATCTTCGCCATCAACGCGCGCACGGGCGAACACCTATGGCAATACGATTTTGAAGATCAGGGCGGCCATCTCGTCGGCCAACGCGGCGTAGGCATGTATAAAGACTGGCTCTATTTTGAAAGCCCCGACGGCTGGTTCATTTCGCTCAATGCGAAAGACGGCAAAGAACGGTGGCGCAAAAAGATTGCTGATGAAAAGCAGCAATACTTCACGACGATGGCTCCGCTGATTGTCAAGAATCACGTCATTGTTGGCGTAGGCGGTGATGCGATGGATGTGCGTGGCTATCTCGAATCCCGCGACCCTGAAACTGGCGAGTTGCAATGGCGTTGGTATACGACGCCCGAAAAGATGGGCGACCCCGGTTCAGAAACCTGGCCCGATCTCGACGCGATGCATCACGGTGGCGGCATGACGTGGATGCCTGGCACTTATGACCCTGACTTGAATTTGATCTATTGGGGCACAGGCAACGCGAATCCAGTGTTTGCAGGCCAGAGCCGCAAAGGCGCGAATCTGTGGACGGCTTGCATCGTCGCGCTCAATCCCGACACCGGCAAACTGGTTTGGTATTTTCAACCTTCGCCGCACGATACGCACGATTGGGATAACGTAGAAACGCCCGTCCTTTTTGACGCCACGATCAATGGACAACCGCGCAAGCTGTTGGCGCAAGCCGCGCGCGCCGGATGGTTTTTCGTGCTTGATCGCGTTACGGGCAAGAACCTCGTGTCGAAGCCATTCACCGGCACGGGCAATTGGGCAAAAGGCGTAGACGCCAAAGGCCAACCGATTCCCGACCCGGCGAAAGAACCAACCATAGACGGCTCAATGATTGATATGCCCGCGATGGGCGCGACCAATTGGCAAGCACCGAGTTATAGCCCGTTAACCGAAATGTTTTATTTCTTCGGTACGCAAGGTTATGGCTTGTCTTATCTCTACGACACGTCGCCGAAACCGCAAGGCTATGGCGGCGGCAGCGGTGGCAACTTCGATTCGAGTTCGGCGCTGTTTGCTATGGATATTCGCACGGGCGCAGTGAAATGGAAGCACGTTCACAGCGGCGGCGGGCCGGGTGGTGGCGCGATGAGTGGCGGCGTGTTGACAACGGCGGGCAACTTATTGTTCACGGGCGATTCGGGAGAACTGGTCGCATTTGATCCGGCGAAAGGCAATCCGATTTGGCATCAACGCTTGACGAGTCCGGTGAGCAACGGGCCTTCGACGTGGGTGTTGGACGGTAAACAATATTTGATCGTAGGCGCGGGCGATACGCTGTATGCGTTGACGATTGCGGGCAAAGCGAAAATGTAACGACAGTCAAAAGGAACAACAATGAATATTACCAGAAGATCATTCAACAAACTGGCACTTACGGCGCTTCCTGCAATGACGGGTTTGTCATTGCAGGTCGCCAAACCCAATTCAAAATTCGGCGGCGTACAGATTGGTGTCATCGCGCCGTATAGCTTTCGCAGCATGCCTGCGAGCGCAGACGACTTGCTGAAATATCTGGTGCAAACCGGTATCAACTCAGTCGAGTTGCAATCAGAGCCGGTCGAGGCTTATGCGGGTTCGCCCGCCCGCGGCATGGGCGGCCCGCCGCCGGGAGCAAGACCTCCGGGAGCAGGCGGCCCGCCGCCGGGTGGCGCTCCGCCTGCTGGTGGTCGTCCGCCGATGTCGCCTGAACAGCAAGCCGCGATGCAAAAGCGCGCCGAAGATTTGCGCAAGTGGCGTTTGTCCGTTCCGATGGAAAAATATAAGGCGTTGGCGCAGCAATACAAAGACTCAGGCATTACGATTCACATCGTCAAGTTCAACCTGAACAGTGCAATGCCTGACGAAGAAATTGATTATTGTTTTAACGTCGCCAAAGCGCTGGGCTGCAAAGCGATGACTTGCGAACCGCCGTTAAGCCAAACCAAAAAGCTCGGCGAGTTCGCGGCGAAACATAAAATCATGCTGGGCTATCACGGGCATTCGAATATGGAAAGCGCCGAAGCCTTTGCCAAACCGTCAAGCTGGGAAACGGCGATGGCGAATTCGCCCTTCAACGGCTGCAACATTGACGTAGGCCATTTCACGGCGGGCAATGGATTTTCTCCGGCAGAGTTCATCAAGAAATATCACAGCCGCATCACCAACCTGCACCTGAAAGATCGCAAGCTCAATCAAGGGCCGAACATGCCGTGGGGACAAGGCGATACGCAGATCAAAGAAGTTTTGCAATTGATGAAGAAAGAGAAATACACCTTTCCGGCTTGCATCGAATTAGAATATCCCGTGCCGGAAGGTTCGGACGCCGTGAAAGAAGTCGCCAAGTGCGTCGAATTTTGCAAGAACGTATTGGCTTAAACGACAGTTATGAAAACGAGAATACGGTGCAGACAGAATTTAGCCACAGAGACACAGAGAGTTTTTAATTAAGAAAGCGCCAGTTTTTTGCTCCGTGTCTCTGTGGCTAAATTCTGTCTGCACCGTAATCTCAAAAGAACTTTGGCATCACGTTGAGAATATATTGTTATGACGAAACATAATTTACTATTTGCTGTTGCATTCATCCTCGCGCTGGCGTTCAACGCTTTCGCACAAGACCGCGTCAAGATTGCCAATGGCACCCTCGAAGGCGCGCCGGACAATGGCGTACGCAGTTTCAAAGGCGTTCCGTTCGGCGCTCCGCCCGTAGGCGATTTGCGTTGGAAGCCGCCGCAACCCGTCAAGAATTGGGAAGGCGTGCGCAAGGCTGACAAGTTCGCTGCGCGTTGTATGCAACGCAACCTGTTCGGTGACATGAACTTTCGTGCGAATGGCATGAGCGAAGATTGTCTTTATTTGAACGTGTGGACTCCGGCAAAAACGGGCAAAGAAAAACTGCCGGTGCTGGTTTACTTTTTCGGTGGCGGCTTTATGGCGGGCGATGGTTCTGAGCCGCGTTATGACGGAGCGAGCATGGCCGCCAAAGGCATTGTCACGATTAGCATCAGCTATCGCCTCACCGTTTTCGGATTTTTTGCGCACCCTGAATTGACCAAAGAATCGCCCAATCACGCTTCAGGTAATTATGCGCTGTTTGATCAACACGCGGCGCTCAAGTGGGTGCAACAAAACGTCGCGGCGTTTGGCGGCGACCCCAAGCGCGTGACGATTGCTGGCGAATCGGCGGGTTCGATTGCCGTCAGCGCGCAGATGGCTTCGCCGTTGTCGAAAGGCTTGATTGCCGGAGCGATTGGCGAAAGCGGTTCGATCATGGGCGCATTGCCTGCCGCTCCGTTGGCCGACGGCGAACAGAACGGTGTCAAGTTCGGCACGATGATTGGCAAAGATTCGCTCGCGGCCTTACGCGCGCTGCCTGCCGATCAATTGCTTGAAGCGACGGCCAAACAAGGCGTGCCGCGTTTCTCGCCCACGGTGGATGGTTACTTTTTCCCGAAAGACCCGGCGCAAATTTTTGCCGCTGGCGAACAAGCGCAGGTGCCTTTGCTGGCGGGTTCAAACTCAGAAGAATCAGGCGCAGGCGGGGTGCTTGCCCGCGAACAACCGACCGTCGAAAACTATCGCAAGGCGTTGACGCGGCTTTATAACGACAAGGCCGACGCGATTTTCAAACTCTATCCGGCGACGAACGAAAAAGAAGTACTCGATGCTGCGCAAGATTTGGCGGGCGACCGCTTTATTGCTTTCAGCACATGGAAGTGGGTTGAACTCGCTACGAAAACTGGCGGCAAGCCGACTTATTATTATCGCTATGATCGTCCGCGTCCGGCGATGCGTCCTGAGATGGGCGACGCCCAACCGGGCATGGCTGGTGGCGTAGTTCGTGGTGGCCCAGTTCGCCCGCCTGCGCGCGGTGCGGTGCATTCGGCTGAGATTGAATACGCGATGGGCAATCTTGATGGCAACAAGGTCTATGCGTGGACGCCGGATGATTACAAGGTGTCAAAAGTGATGCAGGAATATTTCGCCAACTTCATCAAGACGGGCAATCCGAATAGTAAAGGCTTGCCGAACTGGCCGAAATTCGCTGAGGGGCAACGTATGATTATTGACGTGAACACTCGCGCTGAGTCAGACAAAGTGCGAGCGCGTTATGAATTTCTGGATCAGTTTTACACGAAAAAATAAACGGCTATGAAACGAAGAAGCTTTATCCAAACATTGGCAGTCACTCCGGCAACGGCTTTTCCTGCGTTCGCCGAAACGATGCCAGCAGCGCCTGTTAGGCAACAAGCGGCGGCACAAACAGAGGCCGTGAAACTTGACACGATTCCGTTGGACGCCGTAGCCGAAATGAAGCCACGCTTTTTCACGGCGGCGCAGTTCGCGGCCTTGAGCAAGTTAAGCGACATCTTGTTGCCGCCGCTCAACGGGATGCCTGGCGCGCTCGAAGCTGATGCGCCTGAGTTTCTGGACTTTCTCATCAGCAAGTCACCAGCCGAGCGGCAACAACTTTATCGCGCCGGACTCGACACGTTGAACGCCAACGCGCAGCGGCAATTCAAAAAGCCGTTTGCCGAAATTGACGCGGCACAAGCCAGCACCTTGCTGGGGCCTTTGCGTGAGGCCTGGACGTATTCGCCGCCGACTGACCCCTTCGCGCGTTTTCTGCGCGAAGCCAAAGCGGACGTGCGCACGGCGACGATAAACTCGCGCCCATACGCCACGGCAGGCGCGGCAGGACGGCGTGGCGGCGGTACGGGGCAGTATTGGTATCCGTTGGATTAGCACCTTTCATTTGCCATTTTCTATTTTAGATTTTTCATTGGTGATTGCAGGAGAGTTAGTGGTCACTCGGCAATGACAAATGAAAAATCTAAAATAGAAAATGGCAAATCTCTGCTGGCATTATGGAAAAAACAGATTACGACGTACTCATTGTTGGTTCTGGCGCGGCAGGCGGCACGGCGGCGTATGCGCTTACGCAAAAGGGCGCGAAGTGTTTGGTGCTTGAGGCGGGGCCGTTGGTTGATTTCAACCGCCAACGCACGATGAAGCCCGTGTATGAGTTGCCTTATCGCGGATTGGGCAAACCGGGGAAGTTGCCGCATGTTTATCAGGCGACTGAATTCAACGCTCATCAGTGGGTAGACCACGATCAAGTGCCTTACACCTACAGCACGAAAGTGCCTTATAGCTGGGGTCGCATTCGTATGATCGGTGGCAAATCGAATTTTTGGGGGCGGATGTCATATCGCTTGAGTGATTACGAATTCAAAGGCAAAGACCACGATGGTCACGGCGACAACTGGCCGATAAGTTATGCTGAGCTTGCACCGTTTTATGATCGCATTGAAACCATCTTACGCGTTTCAGGACGCAAAGAAGGCTTGCCGCAATTGCCTGATGGTCAGTTTGTTGAAGACGCTTCGCCTGACGGCACAGTGATTGAAAGGATGAACAAAACTG
>JANNUY010000183.1:0-4351 GCA_031414155.1 Acidobacteriota bacterium | reverse complement strand
CCGTGACCGCCGCGCTGGCGAAGAAACATTCAGACATTGTCGTGGGCTTCAAAACCGCGCATTACGCCGCGCCTGATTGGACGGCAGTTGATCGCGTCGTCGAAGCCGGACGCCTCGCCAATCTGCCCGTGATGATTGATTTCGGCACGATCAAAGCCGAACGTCCGCACGAAGAGTTGCTGCTCAAAAAACTCAGACCGGGCGATATTTATACGCATATGTATCGGCCTTTCGATCCCGTCATCGGCAAAGACGGCAAGGTTCCGCCGTTTTATTTCGCGGCCATGAAACGCGGCATCATCTTTGACGTAGGCCACGGTGCAGGCAGCCTGGTCTTTCGTTACGCGATTCCGGCGATGAAGCAGGGCTTTACTCCCGATTCGATCTCGACCGACTTGCACGGCAACAGCATGAACGGCGGCATGAAAGACATCGTCAACGTAATGTCGAAATTCATGAACCTCGGCATGCCTTTAACTGAAGTGATTCTGAAATCCACATGGAATCCTGCGAAAGAAATCCATCGTGAACAGCACGGGCATTTGTCGGTTGGCGCACTCGCCGATGTCGCAGTGTTCAAAATCGAACGCGGCAACTTCGGTTTTCTTGATTCAGATAAATTTGCGATGAAAGGTACTCAGCGATTGGCCTGTGAGATGAGCGTGCTGGGCGGGAATGTGATGTGGGATTTGAATGGGCGAGCGAGCGATGCGTGGAAATGAGTGCGGAGTGCGGAGATTGATAACTTTAATCAGGTAGTGCAAGAAAACTGAGCGGGAATAAAGTTGCTTATCGCTCGGCCGTTATTATTTACACTCCGCACACCGCACTCCGCACTCCGCACTTTCTAGGGAACCATCTTCAAAGTGCCAAACGCCTCAGGCACGTGATAATTCATCGCGCCGGTTTGACGCCACGCGACGTATTTGCGATTCGGCGGAGCGCCTTGCAGCCGATAGAAATTGACGCGCAACTCATTGCCTGCGGCAGCGGCGCGCGTATCAATCTTATCCATCGGAATGCGCATCGCGCCGTACCAAACGCGCTTGGCGTAATCAATCGTGGCTTTGACTTCATAGCCTGAATTCCAAGCAACATCGTGATTGGGCGGCGTAGTGTTGCGGTCAATGAACAGGTCTACCCACTCGGCGCGCGGCGAGACCTGGAATTCGGTGTAACGCTTGATGTTTTGAAAGTCGCTGCCGATGAAAACTTCGGCAACATCGGCTTCCCATAGCTTGTTGGTTTCGGTCGTCGTCGAAGGGCTCGAGCGAAAATAGGTTTGTTCATAAGGGCAGATGAACAGCACGTAAAGGTTCTTGTCTGTCCAGCGCGAACGAATTTCGGTGCGATGGCCGGGCGTCAAAACGCCGGTTGGACCGCTGTCGGCGATGACGCCTTTGACCTTCCAGTCTTTGGCGTTCGGGTCGGCGGTGAGCGCGAAATCGGCGGCGGCGCGCCTACTGTTGATAACGCTGTTGATGACACTTACGTCGTTTTTCTTTTGCGCAAAAGCAGTCAGTGCGGCGCAAGACAAGACGAGACACAAGGCAGTTAGGTTTTTCATTAATGATCTCCCGATTTGAAAAAGTGAATTGCGTCGTCATCTTCGCGCAATCAGCGCAGTGCCGCAATTCCGGGCGGCATCGTGTCAGTAGCCCGCGCGTAAGCAAGGGCCACCTCCACTATGCTTCCTCCGGCATTATTGAGTGCATTGTTAAGGCAGCCCTTGCTTACGCGCGGGCTACTGACACGACACTTATCCGCGAGCGATGGTTGATTTTCGTTTGTTCCGTTATTTCTGTTTGTTCCGTATTCTCGCTTTCAGCATTGGCAGCCGAATACACCCGTTTTCAAGAAAGCCATTATTCAATGGGCTGCACCTATTCGATAGTGGCGTATGGCGATCAGGCACTGCCGGTACGCGAATCTATTTGTGCAGCCTTCGATGAGATTGATCGCATTGATCGTTTAATGAGCCATTACAAAAGCGACAGTCCGCTTTCACAGTTGAATCGCGCTGCTGCGCAACAATCCGTCAAAGTCGAGCCTGAGCTATTCGATTTCATCGCCGAATGTTTGCGTTATAGCCGCGTGTCGAATGGCGCATTCGATATTACGGTCGGGCCGTTGATGCGCGCGTGGGGGTTTTTTCGCGGCGAAGGCCGTATGCCGACGACGGCTGAATTGCAAAAGGCTCGCGCCAACATTGGCTATCAATACGTCTTGCTGGATGAGCAAGCCAAGGCGATACGCTTTGCACGCGCCGGTCTTGAACTTGATCTCGGCGGCATCGCCAAAGGCTACGCCGTAGACCGCGCCGTCATCATTCTCAAACAACGCGGCATACGCGATGCGCTGGTCAATGCCTGCGGCAGCACGATGTATGCAATGGGCAATGACCATATGTTAGGCAAGGGCTGGGCGGTGAAGGTGCGCAATCCGATGAACGAAAACAAAACTGCGCTCACCGTGACGCTGAAAGATCAGGCGCTTTCGATTTCGGGCAGCTACGAAAAACTTTTTGAAGTGAAAGGGAAGCGCTACGCCCACGTGATGAATCCGCGCACAGGCTTGCCGGTGCAAGGCATCTTGAGCGTAGCCGTTATCACCGACACCGGCTTGGCGGGCGATGCTTTGGACAATGTGTTTTATGTCGCGGGCGTGGCGCGCAGCCGCAAGCTGAATCAATCGTTCAAGGCCGCATCGGTGCGGTTCTTTCTGCCTGATGCGAAAACGAAAGGTTGGCGCTTGGTTACGATTCCATGAAATTACTCGTTTTCTTTCTTTTATCTGTGAGTGCTTTGAATGTGCCAGCCGTGCCGCGTGCTGAGACGTTGGTTACGCCGGCTTGGGTGAAAGCTGAACTGGATTCAGCCCAACGCCGCCTCGTCATTGTCGAAGCCAGTTGGGCCAAGCTCGCTGACGCCAAAGACTATCGCGCCGGACACCTGCCCAGCGCAGTCCATCTCAACACCGACGAACTCGAAGACGGCTATCCGACGTGGCATTTGCGCAAGCCGCATGAATTGCAGCGCGTCATCGGTGCGTTAGGCATTACGCCTGAGACGACAGTGATTGTTTACGGCCAGCAAGCCATCGCGGCGGCGCGTGTTTGGTGGGTGTTGCTTTATGCGGGAGTCAAAGACGTACGCCTGATGAATGGCGGCTTTGCGGCATGGCAGGCGGCGGGCTGTCCGGTTGAGAAGACGATCAATGAACCCAAGTCCCAACGTTTTACCGCGCGAGTTAACGAACAGTGGCGCGCGACGACGGCTTACGTCAAAGCGCGTTTGCATAGTCATCACACGCAACTGGCCGACGCGCGCAGCCACGAAGAATTCATCGGCGCAGTGAGCGGGTATGACTACATGAATTTGAAAGGCCGCTTGCCTGGAGCCATACCGATTGGCAATGCCGACGACGCGGCACACTTGTACGTCAACGCCGACGGCACGCTGCGCGAGCCGCGTGAAATCTTGACCCAATGGCAAGCCGCCGGACTGATTCCTGATAAACGCGAAGTCGTTTTTTATTGCGGCAGCGGTTGGCGTTCGAGCCTCACATTTCTTTATGCCTGGTTGCTGGGCTTTGAGCGCATACGCAATTACTCAGACGGTTGGAGCGGTTGGAGCACTGTGTATGTGCGCGACGCGCGCGCCAAAGGCAGCACACCCGGCTGGCGGCAACGACGCACCACCAATCCAGTGATTCGTAGTAAGTAGCCCTTCTTGAAGATGGTTTATCGTTTTCCATCTTTCAGAATTTCGCGCGCAGCGTTGAAACCTGGCGCGCCCATTACGCCGCCGCCCGGATGTGTGCCGGAGCCGCATAAATAAAGGCCGCGAATCGGTGTGCGGTAATCGGCCCAACCCGCCAGCGGTCGCATTGAGAACAACTGATCCAGCCCCATATCGCCGTGAAAGATGTTGCCGCCCGTCAGTCCGTATTCGGTTTCCATGTCCAGCGGTGAAATCACCTGGCGCTGCGTGATGATGTTTTTGATGTTGGGCGCGACTTCGGCCAGCGCGTCAATACAACGGTCTGCGAACTGGTCTTTCAGCGCGTTCGTCCATTCGCCCTCGGCCAGTTGGTAAGGCGCGTATTGCGCGAAGATGTTCATCACATGCTTGCCCGCAGGCGCTAGCGTCTCGTCGTAAGCCGAAGGAATCGTAATTTCCAACATCGGGTTGCGCGACGGTCGCCCTTGCAGCGCGTCTTCCCACGCGCGGTCTACGTGTTCAACCGAAGGGCACACGTGCATCGTCGTGAGATGCGGCAGATTCACTTCATTGTCAGACTTGTTCGGATAAGCCGTGAAATTCGGCAACCCATCTAGCGCGAGATTTAT
>JANNUY010000182.1:0-3906 GCA_031414155.1 Acidobacteriota bacterium | reverse complement strand
TTTCGACGAGCGTATTCAGGTGCGGATGAATCCCAATCTCCAATCCTTGATCTTTCGCACGCTTGCCGATTTCGTTGAGCAGCGGCGCTTGCTGTTTGATAAGCGCGGTGCGGTCACTGTTCGCTGGAACCGTCGGAGGGCCGATGATGATGTGTTTGGTGTTGAACTCTTTCAGCAAGGCGAAGCGTTGCGCGGTTTGCTGCAAAATCTCTTCGCGCTTCGCCGTGTCATGAAACGGCGCGCTGAAATAATTGCCCGAAACGGCGAGTTTCTTTTCAGCCAGCAACGCCTTGCACGTCGCTGTCGTCAAGCCGAACTTTTCGAGTTCGTTGGCGAGCGGAGAAAACTCAATGCCGTTGGCTCTGATATTCGCCAGATCATTTAGCGCATCTTGCAAAGTCAGTGGCGTTTGTCCATTTGGGCCGCTGAAATTGCGCCACAGCAAAAAGCCCTGCGCCCAGCGAATGCGCGGTTGTGGCGCAGCCAGTGACGGCGCGGAGGTCGCCACTAAACTGCTTGCCAAAAATTTGAGTACGTCGCGGCGGGTGGTTTTCATCGGTTTAAGTAGTGATCTGGTCACCTTTGCCATCCATAAAATCTTTGTTCTTGTCACCGACCCAATAGCGCGCTCCGGCGATGCACCAGATGAATTCAAGCGGCGAGTCCTGCGAAAAGACCGGATGATAATTCATCATTGGAATCGTCACGAGGTCGCCTTCGTTGACGCTGGTCACAAAGCACATTTTCTCCGGCGCTTCATAAACTTCCATCGCACCGTGTCCTTTGATGAAGATGTAAGTCTCTTCCTGATCAGTGTGATTGTGTGGCGGCCACGAACGTTGATGCGCCTGAAAGAACGTATAGCCCGCGATCAATTTGTCGGCGGCTTCGGGCACGTCGAACATCATGAATACGTCTTTGCCCGATAGCTTGCGGATGCGGTCTTCGCGTTTTGAATACTCGGCGAATGACGAGTAATGCACGGGGTGTACGTTCTCTGCCGTCGCCGAACAGCGAATCACTTTGGCGATTTCAGATGACGAATTTGAAATTTGATAAGCCGCGCCTTTGGGTATGTAAAGCGTATCGTAAGGTGCAAGCGCATACGTCTGATCGTTGACGCTGACATTTACGCTGCCCTTCCACATAAACAACAGGCTTTCGTCAGAGGCGTGTGCGAGCTTGTCGGAAGAAGCTGCGGCAGATAATTCGTATTCGGCGCAACTCAGCCAATTCAAGTTGGCAGGCGCAGCGGTGAAACGTTCGCGGAAGCCTGACGCATCAATGACAGAATCATTGTATTTGAACAGCACGCCCGGCTTGACGGTATCGCTTTTATGAATTGGATCAACCACTGTTGAAGGTGGTACGGCAAGTTTGACTGCTTGAGGCATAATTTTTGGAATACAGGAGACAGGAGTCAGGAGTCAGGAGTCAGAATGATCTGCTTGAATGACTCGCGATTATTGATGATTGGTTTGGATTGCACTGCTGTAATTTGCGAGTAAGCGGCTGACTTCTGAAAGTAAAGAGGTCTGCGCTTGTGTGTCGGCATACGCCAGGTCTTTGGTCAGAATTAGATAATAGCGGCACTCTTCGAGCGAGCCTTGCGCGATGTTCATGAATCGGACTTTGTCATTTGGCCCGCGTTTCTTAAAACCCTCAGCAATGTTGGCGGGAATCGAAATCGCGGCCCGACGGAATTGCGAAGTCAGGCCATACTTTTCTTCTTTCGGAAAAGTCTTCGTGAGTTGATAAACCGCTAAAACAAACTGATGCGCCTTTTGCCACACCAACAAATCTTCGAAGGTTTTTGCAGGTTCACGATTCATAGGGAAAAATTCAGGAGACAGAATACAGGAGACAGAATTAAGAAGTCAGAAACCCATTCGTATGGCGAATTCTGACTCCTGTATTCTGTCTCCTGTCTCCCCTTCTTACATCAATATTCCAATCGCAACGCGAACTGCCACTGCCGCGGCGTCGCCGATTGCAGCATGCTGGTGATGCGACCAGCGATGCCTGGGCAATCAACGCACGCGCCGTTGCCAGCGACTCCAGGGTTGGCGAGGTTGATGTGGTTGGCGAAGTTGAACGACTCGGCGCGGAATTGCGCTTTGACTCGTTCAGTGATCTGGAAGTTCTTGAAGAAGGACACGTCCAAATTCGAGAGTCCAGGGCCTTCCAACCGGTTGCGGCCTATGTTGCCGAAGGTGCCGGTGGCGGGGCGTTGCCAGGGACCGTCTGCCGGACCGACCGCGCGGAAGATCACCGTCGGGTCGCCCGGATTCGGCGAAGCGCCGTTTTGCAACGGAGCCGCAGCAGTGCGAAACCACTGATCGCGCGTCGGATTATCCAACCGATAATCGCCCACGAGATTGGGGCGGCACCAGCCCGTGTCGCGTTCGGAGTTGCAATCACGATAAGACGGCGTGAACGGCAAACCGCTTTGCAACTGCCACACCGTATTCATCTGCCATCCGCCCAACACAGCATTGACCGCTTTAGGCGCGTCACCCATGAATTTTTTACCTTTGCCGAACGGCAACTCGAACACACCCGCCAACAAAAAGACGTGTGTGCGGGTTTGATCGTTCGGGCCGTAAGCCTCTTTGGCGTCAATGTTGTAATAGATTTCTCTGTAATTGAACGAACGCGACCAGGTGTAATGGCTCAACACCGATACCCCTTTTGAGAAGCGGCGTTCGGCCTTGAATTGCGCGCCGTGATAATTGTTGCTCGCGTCAGAGCCGTAGTAACGGAAGTTTTGCGACCAGCCGAATATCTGAAAGTAAAGCTTGCGTTGATTCGTTGTCAGACCGCGTCTGCCGTTCGCGTCAACGAAGCCCTGCAACGTGGCTTGATTGAAATCATAGTCACCGCCGTTGCCTGCGAATACGTGCGTACCTTTGGTGCCGACATAAGAAGCCTCGACCGAAATTTCACCCGGCAACTGACGTTGAATGGTGAGATTCCATTGATCGCTGGTGGGCAGACGCAGCGTCTTCGGCAAAATGAACGCCGTGATGCCGTTAGGCAGCAGCGGGCGGCCATTCGGGCCTTTGGGTTGATTGTTCAGAATCGTTGCGGGATCGAGCGCCGTCGGCCCTTGTGCCAGCGTGAAAACCGACAAATAGTTTTGCGCCGGTTGATTTGATTGAATGCCCAGCACTGGCAGGTTTTGCGTTACGTTGTGGCCGAACACCGAACCGAATACGCCGATGTCGAAGCCGCGTCCGTAACCCAGGCGCAACACGGTTTTATCGGTCAGGCGATAAGCCAAACCGAAGCGCGGCGAGATGTTCTTGAACGTACCCTGTTGGTTCAGGTCAAGGCCCACGCCTTGCGAACCGGCAATCAAGACTTCGCCCGTGTTCACGTCAATGAATCCGCCTTTGCCCGCGCCCGTCACCGTTTGCGGACGATAGATTTCCCAACGCAGCCCATAGTTCAGCGTCAGTTTCTTATTCACCTTCCACGTATCCTGCCCATAAAAGAACCAGCGGTTCTGACGCTCTTCAGCATCGGTGATCGTGCTGACATAACGTTCAAAACGGCTGACTTCACCGATCATGAACGAGGCCAAGCCCGTGCCGCCGCCCGCTGCGCCTTGCGTACGCGCCGCGTCGAAATTCAATTCGCCCGAACGATGACGGTCAGAAGGAATACGTAAGTTGGCGGCGCGGCGAATGTCCGCGCCGAACTTGAACGTGTGATTGCCGCTCAGGTTCGTCCAGTTGTTGACGAACTGAAGCTGCCGTTCGTTTTGACGCAACGGACAGTTGCAGGCGTTCACGCCCAACGCATAGCCGAAAGCGAAAGCGCCTACGCCGTTGATGTTGAAGAAGGGCATGCCGCCTGTGAAGGAGTCGCTATTCAAGCCGGGAATGTTGTTGTCTTTCGCGG
>JANNUY010000181.1:0-2864 GCA_031414155.1 Acidobacteriota bacterium | reverse complement strand
CCCTGACGTATGCGACATCAAATGACGCACCGTCATCGGGCTTTTGGGTTTCGCCAACGCGCCGCCTTCGCCATAAACCATCACGTCTTTGAACTCGGGCAAATACATCGCCACCGGATCATCTAACTGATACTTGCCTTCTTCGAGCAACATCATCGCGGCGACGGTCGTGATGGGCTTGCTCATTGAATAAATGCGAAAGATCGCATCCGTCTTGAGCGGCTTGCTGGCTTCGGCGTCGGCCTGACCAGCAACGGCGAGATGCACGACCTTACCGCGCCGCGCCACCAACGTAATCGCGCCAACCAGTTTGTCTTCTTTGATCTTGCGTTCGATCAATTGATTGATGCGCTGCAAGCGTTCTGATGAAACGCCGACTGATTCAGGCTTGTTGGGCTTATTATCGCTTTGGGGCTTTTGTGCGTAAGCCGGAGTCAGCGCCATCAGCGCCAGCAATATCACAACGCCACAGATTTGTTTTAACGTGCTTTTCATGTTCATTAGCTCCAAAGAGTCGTTATTGAATGCAGATGCCGCCATCCACGGGAATCACCGCGCCGTTGACATAAGCGCCCGCGCGCGAAGCCAGATAAATCGCTACGCCTGCCATATCGGCGGGCTGTCCGATGCGCTTGAGCGGACAGCCCGCTTCGATTTCGGCGCGATGTTGTTCGAGCGTCCATTCCATCATCTTGCTTTCAAACGGGCCGGGGGCGACGGCGTTGACAGTGATGTTGCGTGCGCCCAGCTTGATCGCCAGCACTCTGGTCAAGTGATGGACTGCCGCTTTGCTCGGCGCATAAGCGTAATTCTCATTGCCCGGCACGCGCAGCCCGTCAATCGAACCGATATTGATAACGCGCGCCGGATCGCCCGGCTGACCGGCTTTTTCCAGCCACGGAACCAACTGTTGCGTGAGAAAGAAAACGCCTTTGAGGTTCGTATCCATCACCTTGTCCCAACCGCTTTCGGGATATTCTGCCAACTCAGCGCCCCAGGCTGCGCCCGCGTTGTTGACCAGAATATCCAGTTTGGGTTCACGCTCTTTCAGCGCATCGGCGACGCGCTGACAACCTTCGACAGTCGAGAGATCGCCGGGGATAGAAAAGCATTCGCCCATTTCAGCAAGCTGACGGGCTGCCTCGTCGCAGGCTTCTTTTTTGCGTGACGAGATATAAACGCGCGCGCCTGCTTCGACATAACCGCGTGCGATCATCATGCCGATGCCGCGCGATCCGCCCGTCACCAGCGCAGTCTTACCTTTTACCGAAAAAAGCTCTGATACATTGAGCGAGTCGGATGAACTCATAATGATGTGTCTCCTCGAAATTGATTGAATGTAAGCCGACCATCAAGTCGTTGATCGGTATTTTGCCACCAGCTTTCTGACCGTCGTGATGCTGCGCGCCGTCGCGGGCGTCTTGCTCAAAGCCTTATCCATTTGCGCGGGCTTCGCTTTCGATTCGTTGAATTTGACGCGGCACAACCAATATAACTCGCGTCCGTTTAAGTTGAAGTCGTCCACCTCAGTCGCTACCTCGCGCAACTTTGCTTGTGCATCAGCGGGCGGTTCGGCAGCGAGAAAGACGACGTGAAAAGCTGCGGCGGCGGCGATGTCAGCTGTCGCGAAAGGCTCGAATTGCGCTGCTGCTTCCAGTTCCGCAGGCGTGCGAATCATCGTGGCGACTTCGTAACCCAGCCATTCGCACAAGTGCTTTTCGATTTTCTTTTCGAGCTTGCCTGCATCAGCAACTTTGCTGTCGAAAATCACATTGCCACTGGCAATAAAGGTTTCGACGTTGGTGAAACCCAGCGCAGCGAACTGCGTGCGCAACTCATCCATTTTGACGATGCGTCCGCCGACGTTCACGGCGCGCAGGAATGCGATGTATTTGGGCATAGCGTGTTAGGGCTTGCGTGGATGCTTTTTCTTCCACTCTTCAAATTCTTTTTCCGCCGCCGGACTCAAGCGCGGATAAATATCGCGCGTCTTGAATTTGCCGCTGCGCATGGCTTCTTCTTTGAAATCTTCGTTGTAAGTTTGCGTTTCGGCGGCGGCGATAACTTCGTCGAGGATGGCGGGGGTGAGAAAGAGTATTCCTTCTTCGTCACCGATAACGGCGTCACCCGGCAAGACAGTGACCGAGCCAATGCGAATAGGCACATTCCAATCAACACCGACTTGATCAACCATCGCGGAAGCGTGCGCTCCGGCGTAATAAACCGGGAAATCTTTCCATTGCAAAAAGCCGTTTAGGTCGCGGATGCCGCCGTCCACCACGATGCCGTTCGTGTTGCGCAACTTGATCGCCAGTCCGGTCATCGTCCCCATAAACGTAGCCCGTTCGACCATGCCGCCCAATTCGACGACGACGACATCGCCTGCGTTGGCGTCTTCGCCCGCGCGCGTGTTGAATCGGTAATCCCAATCGCCCTCTTTGGCGAGTTGCTGAACGGCTTCGTCAAGGTCGGGGCGTACGGGCAGATAACGCATCGTGGTCGCGCGGCCTACCATCTTGATGCTGGGTTGCGTAGCCTTGAGGTGGCTGACAAAACAGTTCTTATAACCTTTGTTTTGCGCCGCGCCCCAGAGGTTTTCGATTTGCAGCGCCTTGAGTTTGGCGAGTTGCGCATCGGTTACGCGCGGACGTTTAGGCGCGAGCACTTCCATCAGCGGCGTCCAGGTATTGTGCTGCTTGCGCAAATCCGGCGGCACGGCGTTTTGGCTATTGACCACAGGCTTCAACGCGTAGGCCACGCAAAGCACAACTAACAGGATGGGCAGGACAGGCACAAAAGTTCTGACACGAAGCATGTCGCCTCCTCAAAAATTTGTAAGGCAGGTTCTTAACCTGCCTTACGAC
>JANNUY010000180.1:0-3423 GCA_031414155.1 Acidobacteriota bacterium | reverse complement strand
TACGACGGGCTATCGCATTTTGCTGACGCCAGGAACTTACACGTCGGCGAGCTTTCCCCATTATGTCGAATGGCGTTGGGGAACGGCGCAATTCCCGACGATTATTCAAGCGGCTGACGGACGCGATACGGTAACGGTGACCACCTATTTGGACGTGTATGATTGTCGTTATCTTTACTTGCTCGATGTGAATTTCACGCCTGACCCCCCATCGTTTGCAGTGCATTTCTGGGATTCTGATCACATTGTGTTGCGCGGTGGCAAGTTCGACGGACGCAAGGTCGCGGGGCAAACCGTCAAGATCAATAACTCACAATACGTTTATGTCGAACAGTGCGACATCGGCAATGCCACGGGCACGCCGCTGGATATTGTCGCGGTGCAATACGGGCACGCCATCGGCAATCGCATTCACGATGGCGGCAATTGGGCGATGTTCGTCAAGGGCGGTTCGGCTTATTGGCTGATCGAAGGCAACGAGCTTTTTAACGCGCCGCGCGGCGGATTTTCCGCCGGGCAATATACCGGCTTTGAATACCTAGACGCGCCGTGGGTGCATTACGAGGCTTACGACATCAAGTTCGTCAACAATGTGATTCACGATACGACGGGTTGCGGGATGGCTGTACAAGGCGGCTACAACATCTTGCTGGCGCACAACACGCTTTATCGCACCGGCAGCGAAAACGCGCTGGTCGAAATGTTGCACGGCAATCGCGTGTGCAGCGGCAACACAGCCGCTTGCGCCGAACAGCAAGCGCGCGGCGGATGGGGTACGGCCAGCACGAGCGTCGTTCACTCGCTGCCCAGCCGCAACGTGTTTATCTATAACAACCTGATTTACAACCCGGCGGGCATACAGAGTCGCTGGATGCACATTCTGGTGCGCGGCCCGCAAAGCGTTTTCGCGGGGTCGAACATTCCCGCGCCCGCCGCGCTCGACCAAAATTTGCAAGTACGCGGCAACCTGATTTGGAACGGCCCGGCGAATCATCCGCTTGGTATCGAAGACAGCGCGCAAGGCTGTCAGCCGTCGAACCCGACGTGCAATGCGACACAACTGCGTGCCGATAACACGATCAACGCCGTCGAGCCGCAACTCGTGAATCCCGCGAACGGCGAATACCTGCCGCGCACAGGCAGCAACGTGCTGACGGCGCGGACGTATGCGATTCCTGATTTCATGTGGGCCGATGCGCCTGCCGTGCCGAGCGTGCCGACCGGGAACTTGCGCAACGGGGTCACACGCGATGCCAACAACCAGCCGCGTAATGCGGTGAGTTCGCCAGGGGCTTTTGTGCCGGTGCGCGTACCGTTGGCTACTGCGGTAGTTTCAGCGGCGAGCTATGACGGTTCGGCGGTGGCGGCTGGTTCGATTGCGACAGCGTTTGGTGCGCGGCTGGCAACGATGACGCAGGTTTCGTCGCAACTCCCTTTGCCGACCACCTTGGGCGGTACGAAGGTGATGGTGCGCGACAGCGGGGGCGTTGAACGCCTGTCACCGTTGTTTTTCGTAGCGCCTACGCAAATCAATTTTCAGCTTCCGCCGGAGATGGCTTACGGTGCAGCGACAGTGACGATCAGCAGCAGCGACGGTACGCTCTCGGCAGGTTCGCTGAACGTGGTCGCCGTAGCCCCTGCGCTTTTCACCATCAATGCCAGCGGCAACGGACTCGCTGCCGCGCTGGCGTTGCGCGTAAAGGCCGATGGTTCGCAAAGCTACGAACCGATTGTGCGCTATGACGCTGCGCAAAGCAGTTTCGTACCAATTCCGCTCGACCTGAGTGTGCCGAACGAAAACGTCTACCTGATTTTGTTTGGTACGGGTTTGCGCGCACGTTCGGCGCTGACCAATGTCAATGTGGCTTTGGGCGGAATGGCAGGACAAACGCTTTACGCCGGACAGAGCAACGGGCTGGTGGGCGTAGACCAAGTGAACATCGCCTTACCGCGCGCGCTGGCCGGACGCGGCGACCTCGCGGTGAGTTTATCGGCGGATGGCAAAACGGCGAATGAGGTGCGGGTGCGCGTGAAATAAAAAGGCTGCTCACGCAAAGCCGCGAAGCCGCAAAGGGAACAAGCACGTCCTCTTTGCGGCTTCGCGGCTTTGCGTGAGCGTGGTTGTGTGAATTTAAGCTGGACGCAATTCAATCGTATTGCCATCAGGGTCGCGCAGAAAAAGTTGTTTGTTGCCTGCGCGTCCACTGCCGTAAGTCACAGTCAACCCCATCTCGGTCAATTGCTGTTCGATAGCGTCAACGTTCGTTATGTTGAGCGCGATGTGGCGGTCGTGGCGTGGCGGATCAGCGTGGCCGGGCATGCCCGCGACGCTCATCAGATGCAATTGATGACCGTTCTTTAAGTCATACCACATGCCGTCAAAACCCAACTCAGGGCGCGGCAAGGCTTGCAAGCCCAGCACACCTTCATAAAATGCCGCAGCGCGCGTGACATCGGTGACGAGAAAACCAGCGTGGTGAAATCCGTTGATCGTGATTGGCTCCGTGATTGGCATAGATGAATCCTTTGTTGATTGGGTGATAAAGCGCCGCGATTCTGCAATTTCAAATTTCAAATTTCAAAGAGAGAAAATGATGACTACAGAAATCGGCTTCGGCCTGGTCGGAGCAGGAATGATTGGCAAGGTACACGCCGAAGCGATTCAGATGATTCCCGGCGCGCGGCTCGTCGCCGTATGCGGACGCGATGCAACAAAGACGGCTGAATTCGCTGCGCGTTATAGCGCGACGGCTTACACCGATTACGCTGCGTTTCTTGCGCATCCCGACTTGCACGTCGTGAATATCTGCACGCCTTCAGGCTTGCACGCTGAACAAGGCCTTGCCGCCGCGCGCACGGGCAAACACGTACTCGTCGAGAAACCGATTGAGACTACGCTGGAAAAGGCTGACGCACTGATTGCGGCTTGTGATGAGGCAAGTGTGAAACTCGGCGTGATCTTTCAATCGCGCTTTCTGCCTGCGGTAAAGCGCATCAAGCAGGCACTCGAAGAAAATCGTTTGGGCAAGTTGATAGTTTGTGACGCAGTCGTGAAATGGTATCGCGCGCCGGAATACTACGCCGATTCGTGGCACGGCACGTTGGCGCTCGACGGCGGCGGCGCGCTCATCAATCAGGCCATTCATACCGTAGACCTGCTGCGCTGGTTTGCCGGGCCGGTGGCCGAAGCCTTCGCGTTCCGGCAGGCGCTGCGCTATCCGCACATCGAAGCCGAAGACACACTGATTGGCAGTTTACGTTTCGCCAGCGGCGCGTTGGGCGTGGTGCAGGCGACGACTTCGGTCAAGCCTGGCTTCAAGCGCCGCGTCGAACTGAGCGGCGAACGCGGCACGATCATCCTCGACGGCGACGCCATCAGCGTCTGGGCCATTGATGGCGAAGACGCCGCGCCCAGTAACGACG
>JANNUY010000179.1:0-5035 GCA_031414155.1 Acidobacteriota bacterium | reverse complement strand
GGGGGGTGGGTCGGCGGCGGAATTTTCCTGACGACGACCAACGGCTTGAGTTGGCCGCGCGTAGACATGACAGGACTAAACAGCACCGACATTCGCGGCTTCATCTCGAAGACCTCGACGGCTGCTGTTCCGGTCACGACGTTGTTTGTCGGTACGCAAGGCGGCGGCGTCTATCGTTCGATCAACAGCGGCGTTGATTGGCAGCAAGTCAACAGCGGATTGGTTTCGACCTTTATTCGCGCGTTGGCGGTCGCCAGTGACGGCACAATTTTCGCGGGCACGACCAACGGCGTGTTTTACTCGATCAACGACGGCACAAGCTGGATTCCACTCAACAACGGCCTGACCGATCAATCGGTCACGGCGCTGTTCGTGGCAGGTTCCGGCGCGAATCCGCGGTTGTATGCGGGAACTGACAACGGCGCGGTCTTCTCGCTGTTGGTGGCAGACATTCAGTCGGCGAGCGGCGCAAGCTGGACGGCGACTGGTAATGGATTGCCCAGTACGCGCGTGACCAACTTTGAAGTGAACGGCGCAGGTACGCAGCTTTATGCCAGCTTTAACGGCAGCGGCGTTTACCGGTTCACGCTCGGCAACAACTTTGGCACGTGGGAATCCGTCGGCATCGGACTCGAAAACAACATCGTCAACGACCTGTTGCGCATCGGGAACGTGCTGTATGCCGCGACAGAAAGCGGTGTGGCGCGCTTCAATGACGGCACGTCTACGTGGGCTTCGCTGAACGAGTGCATCCCTTCGTTCCAGATTAACTCGCTGGCGACGAATAGCACCGGCACGAAGATCTTTGCCGGAACCGTGGACGGACGCGTTTATATTCGTCCGCTCTAAACAAGCTGGCGAACCATCATCACCGCTTCGACCCACAGGCCGCTTTCATCATGAAAGCGGCCTGTGGCTTTTTAAGCGCAACCCCACTTGCCAGCGAGACGCTAGCGCACCATCATGCCGCGCATTGAGGCAATCACTTTTTCTTCAGCCTCGATCAATCGCATGAATTCACTGCATCCCATCAACTTGTTACGGCTGTTACGCCTCGTCGCTCTTTGCGTTGTCTTCGCATGGGTGGCACACGCGCAAGCCCCCGTGCGGTTTGAGTCGTGGCGACAAACCGCAGGCTTGCCTTCGTCGGCGATTACTTCGTTCGCGCAAACGCCCGACGGATATTTGTGGCTGGCGACGCTGGCGGGCTTGGTGCGTTTTGACGGACAGCGATTCGTCACTTTCGACAAACAGAACACGCCGGAAATTTTAGACAACAACATTCTCGCGTTATGCGTGGCACCGGATGGCAGCCTGTGGATTGGTTCCGATAGCGGCGGATTGGCGCGTTATCAAGCAGGGAAGTTTAGCTATTACGGCACAGCGAACGGCTTGCCTGACAATCGCGTGCGTGCGCTGGCCGAAGACGCGCAAGGCATTTTGTGGATCGGCACCGAACGCGGCCTCGCGCAATTCGTCGGAGGACAATTCAAAATCATCGCATTGCCTGATGAAGCGCGGCGTTTCGCAGTGACAGCGTTGGCGGCGGCGCACGACGGCAGCTTGTGGCTCGGCACCGATGGCGGCGGCGTGGCTCAATACAAAAACAATGCGTTCGGCTGGCGCAATACGAAAAGCGGTTTGGCGAATGACCGTGTATCTTCACTGTATGAGGCGCGCGACGGCGGCATTTGGATTGGCACGGATGGCGGCGCGAGCGTCTGGCGCGACGGCACGATTACGAGTTACACGCGGAAGGACGGCTTACCGGCGGATACGATTTGGACGCTGCGCGAGACACGCGACGGCGAAGTTTGGGC
The DNA here is from genome assembly GCA_031414155.1 of Acidobacteriota bacterium. Taxonomy (GTDB): domain Bacteria; phylum Acidobacteriota; class Blastocatellia; order RBC074; family RBC074; genus JACPYM01. The sequence goes on along the minus strand of JANNUY010000179.1, from coordinate 3,215 downwards.
AGGTACGGATGGCGGCCTCGCCGTCTGGGGCGCAGGCCAATGGACGCCGTTGCCGAATAACGATTCTGCTATCGTACTTTCGCTATTCGAAGACCGCGACGGCAGTTTGTGGATTGGTACGCAGACCAACGGATTGCAATGCCTTCGCGGCAATGTGCCGACGGCCAGCGCGCCGCGCGCTTTGTTGGAAGAAGTGAAGCTCAACGGCAAGAGCGTGAATCTCAATGCGCTGGCCTCAGTTCCGCGCGAACGCGGCGATTTATATTTTCGCTTTAGCGCCTTGAGTTTGCTTGATCCGTCGAACGTGCGCTTTCGCTATCGGCTGGATGGTTACGACAGTGACTGGGTTGAAGCAGGCCCGCGCCGCGAAGCGTTTTATACGAATCTCAATGCGGGCGCTTATCGCTTTCGGGTGCAGACCGCGCGACCCGATGGCGAATGGGGTTCGCCGATTGCAACGCATGATTTGAAACTCGCGGCGACCGCGCTCTCGTGGGGCTATTGGCTCGCGGGGTTGATCGCGTTGACGGCGCTCGGCGGATTCATTGCTTATAAATGGCGTGCGCACAAACTCGTTCGCGCGCAACGCGAATTGCAAGCTGCGCACGATTACCAAGCTGGGCAGGTCGCGTTACAGTATCAGGAACTCACGCAAGCCAATCAGCAGTTGCGCCGTTTGAAAGAAGCCGCCGAATCAGCCGCACATACCAAAAGCGAATTTCTCGCCAACATGAGCCACGAGATTCGTACGCCGATGAACGCCATCATCAGCGCCACCGGCCTGTTGCTCGAAACGCCGCTCAACGCCGAACAGCTTGAGCTGACCAATCACATTCGCACGGCGGGTGATGCGCTGTTGATGACGGTCAACGAGATTCTCGATTTTTCTAAACTCGAATCCGGCAAGCTCACCCTTGAGATGCAGCCTTGCGACGTGCGCGAGTGCATCGAAGACGCCCTAGACTTGCTCGCCAAAGAAGCCAGCGACAAGGGCGTAGAGTTGGTCGCGCTTTTCGATCCTTATACGCCGACCAATTACATCACCGATGCGACGCGGCTGCGGCAGATTCTGGTCAACCTGGTGAGCAACGCCGTCAAGTTCACCCATCAGGGCGAAGTCGTCGTATCGGTCAACGCCGAACCGTTGGGCGAAGCGAAATACGAATTGCGCTTTTCGGTGAAAGACACAGGCATCGGCATTCCCGCCGATCAGCAACACAAACTGTTCGGAGCCTTCAGTCAGGTTGACGCTTCGATCACGCGGCGCTTTGGCGGCACGGGATTGGGACTGGCGATTTGCAAGCGGCTGGCTGAATTGTTGAACGGTTCGATCTGGTTTGAGAGCGAAGAAGGCGAAGGTTCTAACTTTCATTTCAGCATCGTCGCCGCAGCAGCGCCCGCCGGCCTAAATGCGACGACACGAATGGCCGCGCCCGCCGTGTTGAAAGTGCTGACTGACAAGCGCGTCTTGATTATCGAAGAACACGCCGCCACGCGGCTTTCGTTGACGTGGCTGTGTCAGCAATGGCGTATGCGTCCGCTGGCGACGGGTTCGCCGAAAGAGGCTATCGAAATTTTGCAGCGCGGCGATGATTTCGAACTTTGTTTGCTTGATAGCCAGTTGTCTAAAGACGCCACGTTGGCTGACACGATTGCGCTCGCGCATCGGCTGCGTTTGTTGCGGCCTGAGTTGCCGCTGATTCTGCTCGCGCCGCTGGGCAAGCGCGACAAGCAAGCCGACATCTTTGCGGCTTATGTCAACAAGCCGATCAAGCCCGCGCAATTGCAACATGTGTTGCTAGGCGCGCTCGGCGTCGAAGCGCCCGAACTCAAGCCCGCCGCGACGATGCCCGCTTTGTCAGTCGAATTCGCCGAACGCTATCCGCTGCGCATCCTGTTGGCCGAAGACAACGTCGTTAATCAAAAGGTCGAAGTCCGCCTGCTCGAAAAGATGGGCTATCGTCCCGATCTCGCGGCCAACGGTTTGGAGGTTCTCGAACTGCTCGAACGGCAGCGTTACGACGTAATTCTGATGAATTTGCAGATGCCTGAAATGGACGGCCTCGAAGCCACCAACCGCATCGTCGAACGCTGGCCGACTGAACATCGTCCGCGCATCATCGGCGTCACCGCCAACGTCATTGCCGAAGACCGCGCCGCCGCGCTCGCCGCCGGAATGGACGGTTATATCAGCAAGCCGATTCGCGTTGCCGAGTTGCAATCCGTGTTGGTGCGTTGGGCTGAACAACTTAAAACGCAATCGCCTGAGTCGCGCGGTACGGCTGCGCGCTTGCACAGCCTGCGCCTGCTGCGCGAAGGCAACAGCGCAAAGCTCACGCCAACCAACCTCGCTCCCAATCTGACTTCCAACCTGATTATTGATAAGCCTATTGATAAGCTGGCGCGCGCCACGCAAGAGCAACCGCCGCTGCGCGAAACGAAGCCTTATCTCGTAGCGTTCACGCCAGTGCCTGAACCTGAAAATGCGCCCTTCGAATTGCCGCAACGCAACGGGCACACTTCTGAGCAAGAGCTATTTGCACGGTTGCATGAAATGCGCGCCGAAAGCGGAGCCGTTTTCGTCAACGAACTCATCGAATTGTTTTTAGGTGACATGCCCAAACGTATGGGCGCTCTGCGGGCCGCTATCAAAGCGCAAGACGCCGCCGCCATCGGACGCGCCGCGCACAGCGTCAACGGCGGCAGCGCCACCATCGGCGCGCGTACGTTGGGCGAACTCGCGGGCGAACTCGAAAAGCTCGCCCGCCGTGTCGCCTTGCAAGGCACGCCCGTTTTATTAGAAGCCATCGAAAAAGAATATCAGCGGGTGTGGCAATCACTCCAACCGATGCGCACGGTCAGTGCTGAAGTCGAGACTGAGTCAGAAGCCCGCGCGCAAGCCTAAATACACCGGAAACTAAGTTTTTTTGCATGTATTCTTCGCCGCGTGGCGGCGGCTGAATTTAGGCAGGTCGTTTACGGCCGTAACCCTTCGGCAATTGGGCGTGAAGGGGCCAAGAAGGTTGGGTAAAGTGGAAAGCGGCGCGTATTGGCCTGCGGGATAAAATGTGCTTGGCGGATGCAATGATTGTGCGTCGCCTGCGCGGGCATGGCAGAGGAAAAGAAAAAATCACGACAGGAAGGCATCGCGGTCGAGGAAATCGTGGCGTTGCAAGCGCGCGTAGCAGCGGGTCAGTTAGGGGCGGAAGATTTAT
>JANNUY010000178.1:0-4514 GCA_031414155.1 Acidobacteriota bacterium | reverse complement strand
ACGTTTCTCGCGCGCCGACTGATTAATCATATGTGCGACCGAAGCGGCGCGATGGCCGAACCATACGTCTTCGACCGGCTGTTTGCGTTCGCGCACGGCGCGTTGAAAGGACTCAAGATGCAAGACGTTGGCGTCTGCGCCTTGCCCGATCCAACGCTCTTCACCTGATTCAAACACGGTTGAACCCAGTTCCCCTGGACGCTCTGACGCAATGACTTTGGGGTCTTGGTAATAAGCCTTTTCCAGCGCGCTCGGCCACGACATTACGATCCAGCCGTTGCTTTCAATTGTGCGGTCGGGCGTGAAGGTCAAATCGCGTCCAATCGTCAGCGCGCCTTTCGTACCCAAAATCTGTATGCCGCGTTCGCCCGCCGCGCCGCTGTTAAACGTGCCGCTCAAATTCACCGTGAAGCCTTCGGGATATTGCAACAGCGCATCAAGCGTATCAGGCACTTCGTGCGTGCCTTTCCAGCGATAGAGCGAACCCGTCGCCACGACCATCTCTGGCGCTTGCGCACTCATCACGTAATGAATCGTAGTCATGATGTGTACGAACAAATCGGTCGCCATTCCGCCCGAATAGTCCTGATAACAGCGCCAGCGAAAGAATCGTTCAAGGCTAAAATCGCGCTTCGGCGCAGGGCCGATGAACATATCCCAGTTGACGGTTTGCTTATTCGCATCGGGCGGAATCGGATAAAGCCACGCGCCGCTCGCGCCATTGCGATTGTTCATCGCGCGAATCTGGGTGATTTGTCCGAGCTTGCCAGAGGCAATGATTTCGCGGGCTTTTTGTTGCACGGGCGTGCTGATGCCCTGGCTGCCGACTTGCAGAATGCGTTTGTTTTTTTCGACAGCGGCAGCGATTTCAAGCCCTTCGTCAACCGTGTAAGTCAGCGGCTTTTCAATGTAAATATCCTTGCCCGCATTCGCCGCCGCGATGGCGTGGTTCTTGTGCCAGTGATCAGGCGTACCGATATACACCGCGTCAATGCCGGGCGCGGCGAGCAATTCATCAATGTTACGGAAGGCTTTCGCGCGGCCTTTGGTGCGTTCGCCCGCGCGTTCGAGACGCCCTTGATAAGCGTCGGTAAAAGCGACGACTTCAAAGCCCGGCATGCCCAGCATATCGCTCATCACGTCTTGCGCCCGCGCGCCCGTGCCGATGAAGCCAACGGTAATGCGTCCATTCGGACTGTCAGTGAAATTGCTCGTCGGACTGACAGCCGCTGCTGCGCTTGCGTGGTTGAGCAACAATCCTGCACCTGCCGTGGTGGCAGCAGACTTTTGAATAAAACTGCGCCGATTGAGTTTTCGTTGTGACATAACGTTCAGTCTCCTCTTTATTTTTCTGCCAACAATTCTTGAATCTGCGATTCGACTTCTGCCTTCAATGTCGTAAAGCGCCCGCCGGTCGCACGGCCTTCGAAGCCAGTGTGGATGTGTTTCACCAGTCCGTCGCGTCCGATGTAAACCGTCGTCGGATAAGCGCCAAAGTTAATCAATTGATCGAGCTTGGCATTCGCTTCATCCGTTGCGCCTGCCCAAAGCATCGCGTATTTCACGCCGTGCCGCGTGGCAAAAATTTTGACCTGCTCCATATCGCGCGCCTTTTCGCCGGTGTATTCAAACGCCAGCGCAACAACTTCCAAACCCTGGGCTTTATATTTTTCGTAAAGCGTTTGCAGGTAAGGCGTCTCTTCGTGGCAGTTCGGACACCAACTGCCCGTGATCGAAACGACGACGGCTTTGCCTTTGAAACGCGCGTCATCCCACGCCACGGGTTGGCCGTTCAAATCAAGGCCGTTGAAGCGAAACGGCTCGTTCGGGTTTTTCATGCGCGTATGCGTTTTAGCATCAGGCAAGGTCGCCACCAACGCTTTGTTTTTCTCGCTGATGCGTTCGGCAATGACAGGGCGTTTCGGATCGAACAATCCCAAATCCAACTCGCCCGCGAGCGTGCCATCGGGTTGCGCTTTCAAACGAACAACACGCGAATTGATGCCGTCGAACCGATTCAGTGTAAGCACCCCGTTCGCCCACTCACCGCTCAACTGTCCCCAATCGCCCGACACTGGAATGATCGTGCCCGAAGTGGCCTGCGGCCCCTTGGTTTGACCTCCGGCTTGAAAAGATGCGCGCCACAAACGTTGGTTTTCGCCTGTGCCGACTTTGAGAATCCAATCGCCAGTTAAGTCAACGTCACTGCTCGAAGCCGAAGGCACAGCCGCGTTGCGTTTGGCCTTCACTTCGCGGACGAGCGTTTCCTTCGACCATTGCCGCGTGAAATTGCCCGTGAGTTCGTCACCTATCACGCGGGCTTCGAGCGTGCCGTCATAAAAATCGTAGCGCACCCGCAATACATCATCGGTCAGGCTTACGCTCGAAGCCGCCAGCCGTTCGGTATCGTTGATGAGTTCAGCATTCAGCTTTTCGCCGTCGCGCTTAATTTCGATGGCAAAGGCGACGAGTTCGCCCGAAGGGTTTTTGACCGTACCGCGCCAAACACCGGTGGCGTCAACGGGCTCTTTGGGTTGAGTGCAGGCGCTCAAGGCGAAAGCGATCAAAATGACTGCGCACGCCTTTTGCCAAAACGTTTTTTGCATATGGGTTCTTTCTGTTGGAAGTCGGATCACTCGACGCAGGCGATGCTAATGCCGCTCTTTAAGTATCGCAACAGCTTGCGATACATTTTTTCTGGGAACCTTTCGCAACCTTCGCCGGAATCAATACCGACACCCGATAGCGCAGCGGTTATACTGCGCCATCCAAAAACATCGCCGCGATAAAACGCATGACTGGAACTACCGATTACGAACTGCTGCAACAAATGAAGACGGGCGACGAAGAAGCCTTCGTGGCGCTTTATCGCCGTCGTCAGGGCAGCGTCTATCGGTTCGCGTTGCGGATGTGCGGCTCTGAAGCCATCGCTGAAGATGTGACGCAAGAAGTTTTTATGGTGCTGATGCGCGAAGCGGAACGCTTCGATGCGCGGCGAGCGCAATTGACTACGTGGTTGATGGGCATTGCGCGCAATCAGGTATTGAAACAACTCGAACGCGAACGCCGCTGGGTCTCGTTTAGCGACGACGATGAAGCCGCCGATTTTGTTTTTCAAGGCGCTGATCCGCTTGATGCGTTCGCGCATAAGCTGACAGTTGAGAAAGTGCGGCAAGCCGTACTCACACTGCCACCTCATTACCGCGAAGTTGTCGTGCTGTGCGAGTTGCAAGAGATGAGTTACGCCGAAACGGCTGAGGTGTTGGGTTGCGCGATTGGCACGGTGCGCTCGCGGCTCCATCGCGGCAAAGCGCTTTTGAGTGAGACGCTGCGCGAAACAGGTCGCGTGCGAGAAGCTGCACCACTGGCGTTGTCGCAAACAAATCCATGCTTGCTGTGAAGTATATGAACGAAACGCAAAATAATCAGTTCAATGAAACCTTACGCGCGCTGGCTGAAGCGGATGCTCAACACGAAGCGGCTCCGCACGTGGAAGCCGCGCTGCTTACGGCTTTTCGTCAACAGCATGCCGAAGAAAAGACAGCGTCCCAGCCAAAGCGCAAATCGTTTTTCGCCCGCTTGCCACTGATAAACCAACTGGCGAACCAACTGGCGTGGCGCTATGCGTTGGCGGCGACGGCATTATTGCTTGCCGGGTTTGCGTGGGGGAGTTGGCGTGCGAAGCCGCAAGAACCAATCGTAGCCGTGCAATCACCAAGCCCAGCGCCTGCGGTTACGCAAACGCCAATGAGCGAATCTGTGCCGGTTGAAAAAGTATTGCCGCCTAGTGTGCAGGTTGTCGCGCAACGTAAACCTTCAATACCCCGCGCAAAAGGAAAGCCTGAAACACCTGCTTTCATCGAAGAAGAAATCGCGACGGAATTTTACCCGCTGGTCACAGCGAACGCCTTGCCCGAACGCGGGCAAATGCGACGCATTCAAGTACCGCGCTCGACGCTCATCAATTTCGGCTTGCCCGTCAACGCCGAGCGCCTCGGAATCCCGATCAATGCCGACCTGCTGGTCGGCGAAGACGGCGCGGCTCGCGCCATTCGGTTCGTACAAGACCGGTTTCCATCGGAAACCCTTAACAACTATGGGGGAAGACCGCTTCCCGCTTCTTATCGCAACAACAAAAGGTAATTTATGAAAAACATAACTCGACGCTTTATCACAAACGCTTTTGCGCTGGCGCTCGCTGCCAACAGCGCAACGGCTTTAGCCCAAAACGCCGGAGGCCAAAACGCTCCGCAAGATAAACCGCAGGAAAGAAAAGTAGAGCGGCAAGTTTGGGTAGATGCCAACGGCCCCACTTTTGATGTGCGCGTAGCTGCGCCTGCTCAGATCGGTACTGGCAGCATGCCGCGTGTGATGTCGTTCACCGGCGCAGGCAGCCCGCAAGACGGATTCTCATATAGCTTCGTCGCCGCTGAAGTCGGCGCGAGCAACAAGGTCGTCAAAGGCATGCCCTATTCCGCCGAGGTCGTGAACGAGTTCGTGCAAACGCTGGCGAA
>JANNUY010000177.1:0-18919 GCA_031414155.1 Acidobacteriota bacterium | reverse complement strand
AAACGAAATCGTCTGGATGCCGATCAATGACTTGGGCAAACAGGCGGGCGACTTAAAGGCCGTACCGCTCAACGCCATTTTCGCCGATGCCGAAGCTATCACTTACGGCGGCGGATATTTTTACGTCATCACATCGCAATCTGACCCTGACAGCGCGAATAGCAAAGCCCTGCTGCGGTTTAGTTTCAACGCGCAAACGCAAACAATGAACGGTACGGCGGCTGAACTCATTCCCGACTTGCGCGCGTTCCTGCTGCAAAACGTGCCTGAAATTGCCACGCGCGGCGCGGTTCCTGGTTTGGATGGCGGATTGAATATCGAAGGCATCGCTTATGACCCAAATAATGAACGGCTGTTGCTCGGCCTGCGTTCGCCCTTTATCGGCAGCCAAGCCGTACTCGTGCCGCTCAAGCTCATCAATCCATTGCAACCGTTGGCGCTCAACAACATCAAGGTAGACAACCCGTCGGTCATTCCGCTCGCGCTCGAAAACCACGGCGTCAGAGACATCACTTACGACACGCATAAAAAAGTTTTCCTGATTATTTCAGGCGCTCCTGAAACCCAAAAGAAAACCGATTTCGGCCTGTGGGAATGGAGCGGCAACGCGGATGATCCGCCGCGCAAAATCATGATGCTCGACGAAAAATACAAACCCGAAGGCATCACCAGCGTCACCGTCAACGGACAGGACTTCCTGATGGTGATGGGCGACGAAGGCAATTATTTGAGATTGGATTACGTGAAGTAACCAGCCGTGTCGCAACCGGCAGGTTGCGGCAACTCGCACTGGCTTTTAGTAATCTCACGACGAAATCATCGCAATCTGACAGGTTGCGATACCCAACAACGCACGATCTCCCCTCGTGGTAACTTTTTCAGTCTGTTAAGGAGGACTAGAGATGTTTCACCAATCGTTCCGAATCCCACATATCTTTGCAATTGCATTGCTGTGCAGCCTATTCGCGCTAACAGCACAACCCCCGACTGGTTACGCGGCCTCACAAAAGCCCAGCAAAGAGCAGGAAAAAGCCGAAAAAGAAAAAGCCAAAGCTGAAAAAGAAGCGGCCAAAGAAAAAGAAAAAGCTGAAAAAGAAAGCAGCAAAAGCAGTAGTCATAGCAGCAGCAAAAGTAGCAGTAGTAGCAAGAGCAGCAGCAGTAAAGGCGGGAAATCCAAACTTCCAGCCAACGCCCCTACCACCGAAGGCACGCCCGCGATGTGGCGCGACCTCGGTGACGTATCCCAACTCGATCTCATTTGGGGCATCGGCAGTGAAGCGGAACAACCCAAGCCGCCTTTCCAATTCGATAAAGAAGACATCACCGGCACCAACCCGAAAATCAAGATTCTTGATGCCAACGGCGTCAAATGGAACATGAAATTCGACGAAGAAGTTCACGCCGAAGTCGTCAGCAGCCGCCTCGTCTGGGCGATGGGTTATATGGTCGAAGAAAGCTATTTCATTCCGTCGGGCACGGTGAATGGCGTCACAGGTTTGGGCCGCGCGAAAAAATTCATCGGCGCGGGCGGTTCGTTCACCAACGCGATGTTCGAGAAACGCCCTGATAACATTGCGCGCCGCCGCAATCCGTGGGCGTGGGACAGCAACCCTTTCGTCAATACGAAAGAGCTCGCAGGACTGGGCGTGCTATGCTTCCTGTTAAGCAACTGGGACGCGAAAGAAACCAACAACAACGTGCTGGGCATGTTCGACGAAGACGGCAAAACCGTGAAGGAATGGTTCCTCGTCGCCGATTGGGGTGGCACCTTCGGCAAGACGGGCGGCTTCATGTCGCACTCGAAATGGGACCCGGTTGATTTCGGCAAACAAGCCTTTATCGAGGGCGTGAGCGGTGGCACGATCAAGTTCCATTACACTGGCAAGATGGGCAGTTCGCTCAAAGCGATGCCCATCGCCAACGCCAAATGGATCACCGAACGCCTCGCCGCCTTGAGCGACGCACAATGGCGCGACGCTTTCAAAGCGGGCGGCGCGACGCAAGCTGAAACCGATGCGTTTATGTCGGTGCTGCGCCGTCGCATGGGCGAATTAAAACAAGCCACGGGAATGTAACTGCGACAGGGCGACTGAGGCGACAGGGAGATTGAGCGAGAGGATGACTGTAGCTCCTTCACCCCGTCTCCTTGTCGCCTCAGTCGCCTTGTCGAAAAGATGCAGGTCATCGTACAACCGCGCGACGGAATTGAGCCGTTACTGAATGGCATACGGCAAGCCATGCGCTCCGTCGAAATTATCATCTATCGTTGCGACCGGTTAGAGATCGAGACCGCCCTGATCGAAGCCCGCGCGCGTGACGTAGACGTTCACGCCCTCATCACTTACACCAACAAAGAAGACCTCAAAGGCATCAAGAAACTTGAACAGCGTTTGCTGATCGCGGGCGTGAGAGTCACGCGCACCGCCGACGACCTGATTCGTTATCACACCAAGATGATGATCGTAGATCGTCAGACCCTGTTCTTGCTGACCTTCAATCTCACCTTTTTAGACATTCACCACAGCCGTAGCTTCGGCGTCATCACGACGGCTCCGCACTTGGTCAAGCAGGCGATTGCCTTATTCGAAGCCGACACCCTGCAAGTAGTGCCGCCACTCGAAGCTGATGATTTCGTCATCAGCCCGCTCAACGCGCGGCAAAAGCTGGGCGATTATATTCAAGGGGCGCAACGGCAATTGTTGATTTACGACGGCAAGTTGAGCGATGTGGCAATGATAAACCTGCTCGAAGAACGCGCGCACGCGGGCGTCGAAATCAAAGTCATCGGCGCGCTCGACCGCAAAAGCAAACTCATCGCCGTACGCAAAATGCCGTTGATGCGCTTGCACGTTCAAGCCATCATCCGCGACAACCAACACGTATTTTTCGGCAGCCAATCCTTACGCAAAATCGAACTCGACGAACGCCGCGAAGTCGGCTTGATTACCAACAACGCCGAAGCGATTCGGCACTTTTCTGTCATCTTTGAATTGGATTGGGGCGATGTCGTTTCATGAATGACTGTAGGGTAGGTTCTCAACCTGCCCGGCCTGTATAGCGCCAACGAATAAGGCAGGTTGAGAACCTGCCTCACAAAATTATCGAAGGAGTGCCCCACAAAGTTATGGTTTTAGCTCATAAAAAATTCTCTTTCTTTTTCACGGTTCTTTTCGCTTGCAGTCTTTCTGCATTCGCTCAAGAAGCGCCGCTTGCCCCCACCTTGAATTTCGCCGTCATCGGCGACAGCGGCGATGGCAGCAAAGAGCAATACGCTCTGGCCAAACGTATGGTGGAAGCGCGCCAGCGCGTGCCATTTCATTTCGTGCTGATGTTGGGCGACAACATTTATAGCAGCGGCAATCCGAAATACTTCAAACCGCGCTTTGAAACTCCTTATCAGGAATTGCTCGCCGCGAACGTAAAGTTTTTTGCAGCACTCGGCAATCACGACGCCGCGTCCGCCGCCGATCACGTCAAATACGCCAACTTCAACATGGGCGGCAAACGCTATTACAACTACCTGAAAGGCCTACCCGGCGACGAAAACCTCATCGAGTTTTTCGTGCTCGACACCAACAACGAAAATGTGATCGCCGACGAACAACACAAATGGCTGGAAGGCGCGCTCGCCGCGTCAAAGGCCAAATGGAAAGTCGCTTACATGCATCACTCGCTTTTCTCTTCGGGCCGCATGCATCCGCCCTATGTGAAAATGCGCGAACAACTGCATCCGGTGTTCGTCAAGTACAAAGTTAATCTGGTGCTGGCCGGCCACGTACACGTTTACGAACGCATCAAGCCGCAGGACGGTGTGCAATACATCACCGAAGGATGCAGCGGAAAGCTGATGCGCAACAACTTGAGAAAGCCCAGTGACCTCACAGCGTTCGGCAACGATCAACAACAATCGTTTATGACCGCGCAGGTGAGTGAAGCGGAAATCAAACTTGAAGCAATTGGGCTGGATGGCAAAGTGTTTGATTCGATCACGCTCAAGCGAGAGTAATAAATGCTCACAGCCGACTTACAAAACTTGCGTGACCACATGCTGCTGATGGGCGGCGAGGTCGAACGCGCCATAGATCAGGCTACGCGCTCGTTGATCGAACGCGATTCCGAACTCGCGCAGCAAGTCTTGCAAGACGACGACAGCGTTGATGCGCTTGAACTCAAAGCCGATCAAATGTGCGTCAATCTGCTGGCGACTTCGGCGACGCACGCGGCAGATTTGCGCGTCATTGTGACGGCGATCAAGATTTCGCCGATTCTCGAACGCATCGCCGATCACGCCTGCAACATCGCACGACTGGCGCTCGACTTGAATAACGAACCGCAACTCAAGCCCTATTTCGATTTGCCGAAAATGAGTTGGCTGGCTTGCGAAATGTTGCGGCTCGCGTTGGACGCCTTCGCGCAAGCCGACGCCGAAGCGGCGCGCACCGTGATTGAGCGCGATGACGAAATTGATCGGCTTTATGACGCGATCTTTCATGACTTGCTCGAAACCATGACGCGCGACGCCGCCGCCGCCGGACGCGCCGCGCGCCTCGTACTCGTCGCCAAACACCTCGAACGCATCGGCGATTACGTCAAAGACGTGTGCGAGCTGGTCGTGTATATGAAAGAAGCACTGGTCATTAAACATAACCGAGTGGCTAGTGGTTAGTGGCTAGTTCAGAAAGATGAGGCGAGCGCCTTGCTTTAGAACTAGCCACTAGCCACAAGCCACAAGCCACTAGCTATGAAACCCTACATTCTCGTTATCGAAGACGATCCTGACATTGGCGAGAGCATTCGTTACAACCTCGAACGCGAAGGCGCTTATTCCGCCCGCGTCGCCGAAAGCGCTGAGGCCGCGTTGCGCGAAGCGGGCATTCATCCGACCGCGCACGCGGGAGACGAAGCGACACCGAACCTCATCATTCTCGATTTGAATTTACCGGGGATGAACGGCTTTGAGTTGTGCCGCCGACTGCGCACCGAAGAGCGCACGCGCAAGACGCCGATCATTATGCTGACGGCGCGCACCGAAGAACGCGACAAAGTACGCGGACTGGAATTAGGCGCGGACGATTACATGACTAAGCCGTTCAGCGTGCGTGAACTCGTCGCGCGCGTGAAAGCCGCGCTGCGGCGCGCGGGCTATGACGCTCAACCACCTGCGGGTTATCAAGACGAATGGTTGCAGGTGGATTACGGCAATTTCACGGCGATTTGTCAGGGGCAATCCATCAAGCTCACACGCAAAGAATTCTCTTTGCTTGCCATTCTCACGCGCAACAAAGGCCGCGTCGTGCCGCGTGAACAACTGCTCGATCAAGTGTGGGGTTTAGAATATTACGGCGAAGCCCGCACGCTTGACGTACACATCAGCGGCCTGCGCAAAAAGCTCGGCGCGTGCGGCCACGGCATCGAAACCGTCATCGGCATCGGCTATCGCTTTTGCGGCTGCACCGAACAGGTCTCAGACCAATAACCAATGTCAGCAGAACGCCTTCAAATTTATCTGGTCACACTCGTTGCGATTGCGATTTTCGGCGCGTACGAAATCGCTAAGTCGTGGCTGTTTCCGACGATGGAATCGGCCACGTCGCACGTCATCTCGACCTGTGTCGTAGGGCTGCTGACGTTGATTGCCGCGCGTTACGCAATCTTTCACCAAGCCGATTTACTCAAAGAACGCGAAAGCAGCAACGAACGTTTGCGCGAGGCCTTAGCGCAAGCTGAACGCAGCGGCAATCTGTTGCGTTCTATTGTCGAGTCAGTCGCCGAAGGATTGGTCATCACCGACCGCGAATCACAAATTCTGTTGGTCAACGACGCTGCCCGTCAGTTGCTCAACCTCGGCGAACGTCCGCTCACGCGCCTGACCGATGTGAGCCGTGACCGCGAAATACATCGCGCCTTCAGCCAGGTTTTGGAAACCGGCGAACGCGCCGAAGCCCGCCTCGAATGGCGCGAAGCCGTCACCCAAAATCGCCGCGTGCTGCGCTTCCACGCCGCGCCGCTTTATCTAAGTGAAAATCTGGGCGAAAACCAAGTTGACGGCGTAGTTTGCGCGCTGATTGATATTTCAAAACTCGAACGTCTCGAACAAGTCCGGCAGGAATTTCTCTCAAACGTCTCGCACGAATTGCGTACGCCCCTCGCCGCGATCACGGCGTATGCTGAAACGCTGCTCGACGGCGGACTCAACGACGAAGAAAACGCGCTGCGCTTTTTGCATACGATTCAACGCAACGCCGCTCGTATGCGCGACCTCGTTAACGACATTGCCGAACTTTCCGCTATCGAATCGGGCAATGTCAGATTGCAACTCGAACCGCTGCCCTTACGCCGCATCGTCGCTGAAACCTTTGCGCACCTGACGCCGCGCGCCGAACAGCAACAAGTCGCATTGCACAACGACATTGACGAAATCACCGTCGTCACAGCCGATCGTCGCCGTCTCGAACAGATTCTCATCAACCTGACCGACAACGCGATCAAGTTCAATCAACCCGACGGCAGCGTCACCGTCAGTTGCACGCTCGGCCCGCAAGGCAATGTCAATTGGCTCACGGTCAGCGACACGGGCACGGGCATTCCGTCAGAGGATTTGCCGCGCGTGTTCGAGCGGTTTTATCGCGTAGACAAAGCCCGTTCGCGCGCTGTCGGCGGAACCGGACTCGGCCTCGCCATCGTCAAACATCTCGCGCTCGCCCACGGAGGCGAAGCTGCCGTCACCAGCGAATTCGGCAAAGGCTCGACCTTCACCATCAAGCTGCCCATTCGCGCACAAAATAACGAAGAAGAAACCGCATGAACGAATTCACTATTGAGCTAAAACAACTTCATCCTGACGCTAAACTGCCGCATCGCGCGACGACCGATGCCGCCGGAGCCGATCTCTATTGCGTTGACGCCTTTACGCTCGAACCCGGCGAACGCCGCGCGATTGCCACAGGTGTATCCATTGCGATTCCGCGCGGCTTTTATGGACGCATCGCGCCCCGTTCGGGCTGGGCGGCGAAACACGGAATTGATACGCTGGCGGGCGTGATTGACAGCGACTATCGCGGCGAGATTCTCGTGCTGCTTATCAATCTCGGCAGCGCACCTTTCACCGCCGCCGCTGGCGAACGCATCGCACAACTCATCATCGAACGCATCGCACTTTGTGATTTCGGGTGGGCTGAGACGCTTGAAGCAAGCGAACGCGGCGCAGGCGGCTTCGGTTCAACGGGAAGATAAAACAACGGCAAAATAAAAAGAGCGGCGGTTACGCGTTGTGCGTAACCGCCGCTCTTTTTATTGGCTCTCGCTAAAAACTAGGACAGCGTGACTTCCTGACCGACATCAATGCGGTCGGGGTTATCAATGCCGCTGGCTTTCGCAATCGAAGGATAAGCGCTGGCATCACCCAGAAAACGCTTGGCAATCTTGCTCAACGTATCGCCCGACTTGACGGTGTAGGTCAACCCCGATTGCACGTTCACATCAATGGTTACGTCGCCGAGGCTCGCGTCAACAGCTTTGACCGCGTCCCAGATTTCGTTCTTGGCGTATTCAGAACAGACGACGCCGCGAATCAGCAGCTTGTCGCCTTCGGCGTTCAGATTTTGCACGGTCATACCGATTTCGTGACCCTTATCGAGTACCGAATTATATTTAGCTTTCAGTTCGTCAAAACTTGCCATAGAGAGATTCCTCCTCAGTCCTTGTCAGAAGTTGAAAAATAATGAAGGCGGATGCCTTCGTTACAAGCGAAATTGCGATTGTGTGTGGGGGTTCATTAGAACGCGACGCATACTAATCAAGCCAGTATGGGTTAGCAAGAGCCACTATACGTCAATATCCCAAGTCTTCAATACGTAGCTCTACGGGCCAGTTCCAACTTTTTCCCGGCAAGCTGATCGCGTTGTTATACGCAATCTGCGCCGTAACTTTGCGGCCTTCACGATTGAGCGTAATGCGCGTGTCAGCGGGCAAACTGCTTTGATGGGCTGATTCGTAAAGCTGCGCTTTGACGTCATCAAGATCGAGTTGCTGACGCGCGGCGCGTTGCACGATGGAACGCGCCGCGTCTTCCATCTCGCGGCGATGCAAATAAATCGGCGTCGCTTGTGCCAGCAAATAAAGCCCTATCACCAGCACGAAGAAAAAGATTACGCCTTTGAAATCAAAGCGGCGCTTGCCGCGTTCGTTAGAAACTTGAGTTGCCATGGAACTGAACCTCAAAAACGGGGGAGTCAGTGGGCAGCAAGCAACGCGCGTACGGCGTTGCGAATGATAGGGGGAGCGATGTCATCACGAATCGTAACGTCGCCTATGCGCGTCGGCAATATGAACGGCAGCTTGCCCTGCGCGGCTTTCTTGTCGTGCTGCATCGCGGCGATTACGTCGTTGACGGCCAGATCGTTCAGGCGCGGCAACTTTCCGAGCGCCGCGACTTGTTGGTAAATGGCAGCCGCATCAGTCGCCGACAGCACTTCCGCTTTTTCAGCAATCGCCGCCGCGCATTGCATGCCGTAACCAACCGCTTCGCCGTGTTTCAACCGGCGATAATGCGTGACGGATTCAAGCGCGTGGCCGACGGTGTGACCAAAATTCAGAATGCGCCGCACGCCGCCTTCGCGTTCGTCGGCGGTGACGACTTCGGCTTTGATTTCGCAGCATCGCGCGATGAGATAAATCAACGCAGCGGAATCCAGTCCGTTAAGTTGCGACAAGTTTTGTGTGATGAAATCAGCCAGCGCCGCGTCACGAATCACACCGTATTTCACCGCTTCATACATCCCCGCGCGAAACTCGCGGGACGCGAGCGTCTGCAAAACCTTCGGATCAATCACGACGGCGCGCGGTTGGTGAAACGCGCCAATCAGGTTTTTGCCCAACGGATGATTGACCGCCGTTTTGCCACCGACCGAACTGTCAATTTGCGCGAGCAACGTCGTAGGGATTTGCACGTAAGGCACGCCGCGCATGTAAGTCGCCGCTACGAACCCTGCTAAATCGCCGACTACGCCGCCACCCAGCGCGATAACTGCGTCGTTGCGCTCAATGCGATTGGCAATCATAAACGCCAGCGCGCGTTCCGCTGTCTTCAGCGATTTCGCGCGTTCGCCATCGCCCATCAAATGAGTCAACACGCCGAAGCCCGCCTGCTTCAAACTTTTCTCAACCGCTTTGCCGTAATGACTGTGAACCAACGGATTGGAAATCACCGCCAGACGCCGCGCCTTATTGCCCAGCGCCTTGCGCGCAATCTCGCCCGTTCGCGACAACGCGCCCTCAGCAATCGTGATGTCATAACTGCGCTCGGCGAGCGCAACGTGAACCGTTTTCATCTTTCTCAATCTCAAACAAATAGATGCGCGGATAATGCGGATAGGCGCAGATTTTTCTTTGGGCTGATCCGTGATAATCCGCCGCATCCGCATTATCCGCACATCTATTCTTCCATTCTCAAGTTTCGCGTTAATTCGGATTTCAATGACTCGCCAACTCAGACATGCTGGAAGTCGCAAGCCAATCATAAGACAGCTTTCCAAAACCAATTTGCGCCGCCAGTTCTTCGACCGTGTAACGATGCCCCGTATTCCACAAATCAATCAGCAATTCACCGGCCTTGCGCGCAGCCCACCAGCGCGAACCGAATTGCGTCTTGAGGTGTTCGCCCAATTGCGCAGCGAACGCCCGCGCGCGCAAACGGTCGCCGCTGTGCAACGGTTCGGCGACAGCGCGCAAGTGTTCGGCGTCGTTGACGCGCAACATCAGGCCATCATTTATTAGTTCGGTGAACGACTGGCGCGCGTCTTCAAATTTGCCAGAATAGAGTTCCCACTCATAAAGCCACAGCGCCGCGTCGCGTCGCAAGCCATAAAGCGCGCTCACCGCACGTTGATGGCGAAACGCCGCGCTGTCGCCAAAGCCTAAATGGCGAATCAGAAAGGCGCTGTCTTGCAACAAACTCTCAAACAAATAACCCCACGCCATTGCCAGCGCCGCATCATCTTCGCCAATTGGCACACGAAATTCATAAAGCTGTTCGCGCGAAGTCCACGCGGCCTGTTGCGCCGCGCCGGTCGCACGCAAGAATTCGCCAAAAGCAAAGCCGCTGTGACGCGCGTCCAACGCCACGCAAAGTTTCACGTCGTCAGGCACATGCAATGCGAAACAAGCAGCGGCTTCCCCATTACGCAACGTTGCGGGTGTTTCCAGTTGGCAATTGGTTTGCTGCTCAAACGCGAAGCCCAATCCTTCAAAAAGAGATTCCAGCACTTCGCGCGCACGCGACAAATTGAAATAGGCGTCGTGCCCCACTGGCCGATGATGGCGACGCGCGAATTCAACATCGCACACGTCAGATTCGTCTTTGCTTACGCCAGCAGCCGCCGGCAACCACGCCGCCAACGCGTTGCGGTAATCGCGTTCGGTGAGCATCAGCAGCAAAGTAATTTGCGATTCGATTTCGCCATAAGCCACGCCGCGCCGTTCGCCCAACAACGTCGCATAGTTCGCATAGCCCGCTGCCACCGCGTAATCGTGCAGCTTGCGCAGCCGTTCGCCGCGCAAGTCATCGCCGCCGCGCACCAAATCAGCCAAGCGCAACGACCACTCACGACGCACGCGCGGATTCACTTCGTGCCAAGCCTTCGACTCTGCTTGTGCAACGTTCAGCGCATCTTCCCGATAACTAACCGTCACTTCGCGCTCATAACATTTCACTGCTTCATCCAACTCACGCACAGCCAAACGGCTGCGCCCAATTTCGGCGAACTGCCACAACTTGCCCACCGCAGCGCGTGCGTTGGGACGGTCTGCGCTCGTGCCTTCATACGCCGCGCGCAAACCGGCGACGGCCTCGCGGGTGAAGAGGTCGCTGAATTCCGCCAACCAGTGTCGGCTCTCGTCCTTCGCTTTGCGTCCGGTGATAAACAAGTAATGTTCGCGCTGGCTTTGCGCGTGGTATTCGATGAAACGTTGGCGGTAAGTGTCAATCATGTAGGTTGTCGGCACGTTAGCCGAGGCTTCTGTATGGGTCAACCGCAGCCTGATCGCTCATACAGCTTGTGAATTCGCAGCACCTGTGGCAAAAACCTGCCGTTACATCCCGCACTCATCATCACAAAAACGTTTTTCCATTGGGCTGGCAGCTTCATCGCAAGCGCAGCCCGTGACACAAGACGACCTCTTGTGCCACAGCAGATTTCACTCAATTTTCACAAGGAGAGTTTATGAGCAAGGTTCAGCGTCGAGATTTTCTCAAGACATCGGCGAGCGCAGCGGCGGCAACTACCGCAGCCAGCACGCTTGGCTTCAACACGACAGCCTATGCCGGTAGCCCTAACGGCACCGTGCGCGTCGCCGTCGTAGGCTTTAACGGACAAGGCGGATCGCACATTTCGCAGTATTCAAAAATGCCTAACGTCGAAATCGCCGCACTCTGCGATGTTGATGACAAGGTAATGGCTAAAGGCTTGGCGGCAGTCGAAAAGGCCGGAGGCAAGAAACCCACTACTTACAAAGACATTCGCAAGCTGCTCGAAGATAAATCTATTGATGCGATTTCGATTGCCACGCCGAATCATTGGCACTCATTGCAAGGCATCTGGGCGTTGCAGGCGGGCAAAGACGTTTATCTCGAAAAGCCCTGCTCGCAATCCTATTGGGAAGGTAAGCAACTGGTCGCGGCAGCGAAAAAATACGGCAAGGTCATTCAACACGGCACGAACTCGCGTTCGGGCATCGCGATCAAAGAAGCCATGCAAAAGATGCACAAAGAAGATTTGCTGGGCGACGTCTATTACACCCGCGCGCTTTGCTATAAGTGGCGCGACACCATCGGCAAGATGGCTGATAGCGAAGTGCCTGCGGGCGTTGATTACGACATGTGGACTGGCCCGGCAGCCAAACTGCCTTTCAACAACAACCGCTTCCATTACAAATGGCATTGGAACTGGAATTACGGCAATGGCGATCTGGGCAATCAGGGCATTCACGAAGTAGACATTTCGCGTTGGGGACTGGGCGTCACCTTGCCGACGAAAGTGAGCGCCATCGGCGGACACTTCATGTTCGACGACGATCAAAACACGCCAAACACGATGGTTTGTACTTTTGAATTCGACCGGCCCAACGGCAAGAAAGCGATCATGGTCGCCGAAGTTCGTCACTGGATTTCAAACAACGAAGCAGGCATCAGCGACTCGCCCGAACTCAAGATGGGCGCTGGCGGCGGACGCGGCGGCAATACGATTGGCAATGTGTTCTATGGCTCAAAAGGCTATCTGGCGGTTGAGGGCTATACGAAATACACCAGCTTCCTCGGCAAGAATCAGGAAGCCGGGCCATCCCGTGCGGCAGGCGGCAACAACTGGCAAAACTTCATTGACGTAGTGCGTTCGCGCAAAATGGAAGACCTGAACGCTCCCATCGAAGAAGGCCACTATTCTTGCGCGTTAGTGCATCTCGCCAATATCTCGTATCGCCTCGGTCGCACGATCAATTTTGATCCGAAAACCGAAACGATCATCGGCGACAAAGAGGCTTCAGGCTGGCTCAAACGCCAATACCGCGCGCCTTATATCGTACCGGAGAAAGTGTAAAAGCTAATTGACTGCTCCATGGTAGTGACGACTTTAGCCGTTCAGAATTAAGCGACTAAAGTCGTCACTACCAAAAAACGTTTGCGCTTTGCCTGTCTCTTAAAAGTGGCAGGCAAAGCTTCTGAGGAAGAAGTCGTTATGAAATTTCGTCGTTGAATCAACACCCAATTGCACGGCGTGCGATTGACCTGCCTTCGTTAGCCTCTCGCCTCCATCGGAGCGCGTGCTTAGCTCCGAAGCCAGTTCACCTCTAATTAACTTATCCCATTACAGGGCTTGTCTGCGCTGTCGAACTGTATTGGTTCGCAGTCAGAGCTTGCGCCTTATTTCACGGAGAAATATGTCTGCCAATACAACTACCTTGCCTGACTGGCTAACGTCGCTTGAACAAATTACCGCAGAAATCATCGCCCCTGCGGCGGCAGAAATTGATCGCACCGGCGCATATCCACGCGCGGCCTTGACTGCGCTGGGAAAAGCCGGATTGCTCGGTCTTATCAGCAGCAAAGACGTCGGCGGCTTAGGCGAAACCCATCGTGCCGCTGCGCAAGTCGTCGAACGCATCGCCCGCGAATGCGCTTCGACCGCGATGGTTGTGTGCATGCATTATTGCGGCACGGCGGTGATTGAAGCTCACAGTGCGCGTGAGACGCGCGAAGCCATCGCTCGCGGCGAACACATCTCAACGCTCGCCTTCTCGGAAGCGGGTTCGCGCAGCCATTTCTGGGCACCGTTAAGCACTGCTACGAAAACTGACAGCGGCGTGCGGCTGGAGGCAAAGAAAAGCTGGATAACTTCAGCCGGACAAGCTGACACTTATGTCTGGTCAAGCAAACCGCTCGCCGCTGAAGGAGCCAGCAGCATTTGGTTAGTGCCCAAACAAACGCCGGGTCTAAACGTCACTGCGCCATTTGATGGCCTGGGGATGCGTGGCAATTATTCTTCGCCTGTCACAGCCGAAGGCGTCACCATCAACGAAAATGCTTTACTGGGCGAAGATGGCAAAGGCTTTGATGTCATGATGGGCGTCGTGTTGCCCTATTTTCAGGTGATGAATGCGGCGTGTTCGCTTGGCATCGTTGAATCTGCCATCCAAAAAGCGGCGCAACATTTGATGACTACGAAACTTGAGCATCTCAATCAGGCCTTGAATGAATCGCCCACCAATCGCGCTTATCTCGCCAAGATGAAAATCAAAGTAGATATGTTGAGAACCTTGCTTTTAGACACTGTGAGCGCGCTCGAAAGCGGGCGCGAAGATGCGATGTTGCGCGTGCTGGAAATCAAAGCCGCCGCCGGAGAAATCGCCACCGAAGTAACCGACCAAGCCATGCGTTTGTGCGGCGGCTCGGCCTTTCGCAAGGAAGTCGGCGTCGAAAGAAACTTCCGTGATGCTCGCGCTTCAACCGTAATGGCTCCGACAGCAGACGCACTCTATGACTTCATCGGCAAAGCTCTCACGGGAATGCCGCTCTTTGGATAAAACTATGAATACCGAACCTTTTCTGCTCGGCGCAGTCGCCTACGACCCCAAAGTCGTTACGATTTGGGAGGGCTTCAAAGCGTATTTCATCAAACACGGCTTGCCGTTTGATTACGTGTTGTATTCCAACTATGAGCTTCAGGTCGAGGCTCATCTGGCCGGACACTTTCACGTCGCGTGGAATTCCCCGCTCGCGTGGGTGCGTGCTGAACGTTTAGGCAAGGCCAACGGCAAACAGGCCGAAGCGATTGCGATGCGTGACAGCGATCAAAATCTGACTTCGGTGATTGTCGTGCGCGCCGATTCGCCTTACCAAACCATTGCCGATCTGAACGGCAAACGAATCGCCGTGGGAGCCGTTGATTCACCGCAAGCTACGTTGATTCCGCTCGCGCATCTGCGGGCGAACGGCGCATCCGCTGTTGAAGTGGTGCGTCACGATTTGCTGGGCGGCAAACACGGCGACCACATCGGCGGCGAACGCGAAGCCGCACGCGCATTGATGGCAAACACCGTGGAGGCTGCGTGCATGATTGACGGCAATCATGTGCTCTTTACGCACGAAGGAACCTTAGCCGCAGGCGCGACGCGCATCCTCGCGCAAACAGCGGCTTACGATCATTGCAACTTCACGATTTTCAATGACGCGCCGAAAGAGCAAGTTATTCGCTTTCGTGAATTGTTGCTGGCAATGTCTTATGACGATGCTGAAGTCCGGCCCTTACTCGATTTGGAAGGACTCAAAGTCTGGAAGCCGGGGCGTACTGAATTTTATCGCGCGCTGGAAATTGCCGTGGATGAAGTGAAGTTTTATGACCAACACGGAAACATCACCGTCAACGATTATCAATACTGAATCGCTCACGCTGCTCAACGGCGCACACCTGCTTTTGAAAAAAGCCTTGCGGGAATTACCCGCCGGAGCGCGTCTGGGCGTGCGCGGTACTACGCCGGATTTTGCGGTTCACTTGCGCGGCTGGTGTCGCGCACAAGGCCACGAATTTCTGGCAGATGAAACCGGCAGCGTAACGGCGTGGGTCATTCGCGGTGCAGTGAATGGACGCTGGAAAGACGCAGAATGCGCGGGCGCTGCGAATCCATTGGACGCGAATGCCATACAAGCTGCGCCTTCGTTGCAGTGGGGTCTGGCTGCGCGTGGCGCAACGGTCGAGACGGGCGGCCCAGCCTTTCATTATCCGCTGCACGAAAAAGTTCAGGTGTGGGCAGACAACGCGCCGAAACTGTATGCGCAAGCGGTCGCGGCGCAATGGAATCCGAACACCGCAATCAACTGGGAGGCACCGTTTGCGCTGGAAGACGAGGTTGAAAGCGCCGTCGTTCAAGTGATGACTTACCTCATCGAAAATGAAAACGCCGCGTTGCAAGTGCCTGCCAAATTCATCGCCCACATCCATCCGCACT
Source organism: Acidobacteriota bacterium (assembly GCA_031414155.1). Lineage (GTDB taxonomy): Bacteria > Acidobacteriota > Blastocatellia > RBC074 > RBC074 > JACPYM01. The sequence goes on along the minus strand of JANNUY010000177.1, from coordinate 3,424 downwards.
TTCGTGAAGTGCTGCAACTGCTCGCCATTCAGGTTGCCGACGAAGCGCGTCACATCGAAGTCTTCACGCGACGCGCGACGTTACGCGGCAAACCGCTCGGACTATCCACGGTGAGCGGGCAACAATCGCTAAAAACCTTGTTGGATGAACCTGATTTTGCGCTGGCTTCGTTTATGCTTTCCGTTTTAGGCGAAGGCACGTTTTTGAATTTGCTGTGGTTTCTTGAACATCACGCGCCTGACCCCGTGACGCAGCAAATCGCCCGCCTGGTCGTGCAGGACGAAGCGCGACATGTGGCCTTTGGCCTAGGGCATCTGCAATATCAGCTCGCCAATGATCCGAGTCTGCGCGAACGCTTGGCGATGGCGATGAATCGTCGCCACGACGCGCTGGCAAGCACCGCAGGCTTGAATGAAGAAGTTTTCGATGCGCTGATTTTGCTCGCGGCTGGTTCGTGGCAGCCCGACCACATCGCGGCGGGTTTTGCCAAAGTTCAAACCCTCAAAGCCGAAATGCACACTGGACGCAAAGCTCGTTTAACCAAACTTGGCTTTCCTGTTACTGAAGCTGATGAGCTTTCAGCCTTACACACACGCAACTTCATGTAACGTGACCAATCACGCCACTATTCGCGTTGAAGTGAAACATCATCCAGCCAAACTGTATTCCGCCGATTCAAATCGAGCGTCGTCATCGTTGGTACGCACACCCGCAACGCAATCACATTCGTCGTTGTCGGAATCGTGAAGCGCAAACTTTGCTCTTGCCAGTCTTCTGTCTGACGCGGAAAGGCTGCCGTCAGTCGAAAGCCTTGCGGCGCAGTCGCGTCAGCGATTTCGAGATAAGGCACTTCACTCGGCAACTCGCTGGCTCGCACCCAGAAGCGCAAGCGATAAGTCGCGTTCGGCACGACGACGACGCGCTGCGTTACGTGGCGAAACGGTTCGGCCAGCCGCGCGACCAATCGCAAACGCAAAGATTGATTGCCCGCATGCGCAGCAAGTTCGGTACGGTCAGCCGCGACTTCGGCGTGGCCTTCGATCTGCCAGTCGAAGCCGTTCTGCAAATCAACGAAGCGTTCACTCAAGGGCTGGCGCTCGAATCCTCCATTGGTTATCAAGTCGTCTGAAGCCTCGCCTTCGTGCGCGAGCAGCCGCAGCCAGACTTCGCGCGCGTCGTTGAAACGTCCGGCTTGCTGCGTTTCGGCCAACAGCTTGAATAACAGATGACGATAAGACATCGCGTCGGCAACCGGCAGCGTGCGCCATTTCGCCAACGCCAAATCCAACGATTCGCGCTCCGCCAAAAAGCTGACCAGATGCGTTTGCGCCTTCGCCATTGCGGGCGTAGCGCGTTCCAACGCACCCAAATCAAAACCATAAGCGCCCGTCAACGCGGCATAAGCGTGTTGCGCCGAAGCCTGTTCGACTTCGGCGCGATAGGCGCCATCCTGCCCCGACAATGCAAGTGCCTGACGAAAGGCCGCAAGCGCGGTGTCGCGTTCACCCGCACGCAACGCAAAATTCGCGTAAGCCCAATGCGTCTCAAAGTGGCGCGGCGCGAGTTGAATCGCTCGCTGAAAGCTGCTTCCTGCTTCTCGCGTTTGTGCGTTCGCCGCATAGGCGCGCGCCAGTTCCATCTGGTAGCGATAGTCGTTTGGTGTCAACGAAGCTGCGCGTTGCAACGCCGCCAACCCTGCTTCTAGCCTCTCTGGCGGCTTCGCAGCTTCAGCGCGATATAGCAAGTATTTCCCCCACGCTGCGTGCGTCGCCGGATTCGTCGGCGCAAATTCCACCGCCAATGCACGGCTCGTGCCATCCTGCCGATACGCCAGCAATGACGTAGCGATCAATCCTTTCGTGATGTGCCAGCCCAGCCCGCACGCCAGTGAAAGAATGATGATGAATAGTGGAATTCGTCTGAGCATTGGTAGTTTCGCCCTCCGGGACAGGCGAGCTTGCGCTACTCGTTTCCAGCCAGCACTTCCAACCCACGTGCCGAAGCATTCACATACGCCGCGTGCAACGCATCGCTCACCGTTTCATTGCCGCGCCAGAACGGAAAGTTGCCGAGCCGTTGCAACACGGCGGCGGCAACGGGCGGAGTGCGCGCTTCGCCCAGCCAGTCGGGCGAGAGCGGTGCGCCTTGCCAATAAACAACGGCTTCAGCGTTGAGCGGTTCGGGCGGAAGTTGTTCAGCCGCTTCGTCTCGCGCCGACGGCGTAGCCGCGCCGAGCAATTGAATGAACTTGTCGCGTTCCATCCCACGCAGCTTGAACAGCAGAAACGGGTCGCGGTCAAACTCTTCGCCCAACAGGTAATAAACCGCCGCGATGTGCTTACACGGATTCGACCAGTCGGGGCAGGAACAATCGGTTTCGAGATCGCGCGCCTTGTCGGGAAAAAGCGTGAAACCTTCGGCCTTGAAAGCCTCTTCAATCTCTTGCGGCATTTCGCCCGCGAGCAGCTTGGCCGCAAAGATCGCCTGCGTCGAAAGCGATTCAGCCAGTTTGCGCCAGTCTTTATCGAGCAGTGCTTTGAGTTGAATCGAAACTTTGTACGGTGTCGGCGAAGAGCCTTGCACTTTGGCTTTGACTGCGCCGGACGCGATGTCTATCGAAAGCACCGAACCGTTGCGCGCATACGAACGCCCGCGCGTGAGCCGACCACCGAGATTGAAACTTTCCAGCACGGCGATCCATCGCTTGCCCCACCACGTATCGCCGAACGAACCGCGTTTCGATTGCGATTTGATGCCGCCTTTTTTCTGAATGCGCGGCTTCGGTTTGAAATAACCATAGTCATTCCAGTAAGGCATTATTCGTCGTCCTCCTCGTCTTCGTCGTAATCCTCGCCGATCACATTGCCGCGCCAATCGAGATAGGCTTCGATCCATTCAAAGCCGACCGGACGCGGCTTGACGAATTCGAGCGACATGATGTCTACGCGATGCTTCTTGCCATTGCGTTCGCACACAGCGACCAAGCCATAACCGGATTTCGGATACGTCAGATCAATCACCGTCACCTTCTCGCCAATGACTTTGGCGGTGAAAGGGGTTTCGACGTTATCTTCGATCATCGTGAGAAAGCCGGAGTGTTGTTCGTCTTCGTCGTATGCGTCTACGGTAGCTTCTTCGATCAGTTCACGGATGCGTGCTTTGCTCGTTGCCATATTGATTCTCCTTTTATTCGCCCACGGCCTCTTGCCGCAGCGCAAACAAATCTTTCAACGCGTCGTTGCTCAGTTCGGTCAGCCAGCCTTCGCCTGTGCCGACGATGCTGGCGGCGAGCGATTGTTTGCGTTCGATCATTTCGTCAATGCGTTCTTCCAACGTACCCGCGCACAGATATTTATGCACTTGCACGTTGCGGCGCTGGCCGATGCGAAAGGCGCGGTCGGTGGCTTGGTTTTCGACGGCGGGG
>JANNUY010000176.1:0-3797 GCA_031414155.1 Acidobacteriota bacterium | reverse complement strand
GCCGTCGCGCGTCCGAGCAAAAAGGCTGCGCGCTTGGGTTCGAGTTGCAAGGCTTGCGTGAATGCCACGACGGCCTCTTGCGGTTTGTTGGTGAGCAGCAAGGCTTCGCCCAACAGCCCGATGGTGTGCGCCAAATTGTCGCCGTTGCTCAAGGCATCTTGCGCGAACTTCACCGCTTCGGCGGGTTGGTTGTTGCGCAGCGCGAGTTCGGCGAGTCCGGCTTGCGCGCGCGCGTTGGCTGCGTTCAATTCGAGCGTTTTACGAAAGGCGCTTTCGGCTTCGGCAGGTTGGTTTTCAGCCAGCGCGATTTCGCCGCGCAGCGTTTGCGCGCGCGCTAAGTAAGGTTTGAGTTCGGGTGCAGCGGCGAGGGCTTCGATGACTTTGGCGAGTGTGGTGCGCGCGGCGGCGTAACGTTGCGCGCCGAAATGCAGCGTCGCCAGTTGGTAATCAGCCTGCCACAACGTCGCGTCGAGTTTAGCGGCTTGTTCATAAAGCGCGATGGCCTTATCGAGTTCGCCGCGTTGATGCGCGTCCTGTCCGGCTTCAAAAGCGGCGTTAGCTTTGTCAGCGTTTTGTTCGTCAGATGGTTTTGTAGCAGGTGCAGTAGTCTTGGGCGGTATGCCTTTGCGCGGTTGCGCCAACCCAGGCGAGACCAATAGCAAAACGATGAAGAGATGCTTAACGAACATGTCTTTATCTTGTTTAACGGGCGCTCATCAACTGAAAGCGCAATTCGCCGAAGCGGGTGCGCGTGGCGAAATACAAAGGCAGATGGCGCGCGTCGTTTGAGACCCAGGCTTGCGCGACAAGTTGAGATTGGTTGGGTGTGAGAATGTCGAGTTGGACGCATTCGCGCGAACCCAACGGGCTGCCGATGGTTTCGAGCTTGACGACTTTGACGGTGACGCCGTGCAACCGATGGTTGGCGTCGAGAAAGGCATAACGATGCAGCGCACCGACCTGCAAGCGTTCGGCGCGCACGTTATAAAACAGCGAAAGCAGATCAAGCGTATTCGGCGGCAACGTAATTTTCGTGGTGTTCGTCAGCTTGGCAATGCGATCTTTCAGGTCGTAATCGCAAGTGACTTCTTTAGTGCGGCGGCCTTCGTGCAAGCGGGTTTCAGTCTTGAGCGGTTCGAGGGTTTTGGCATCAACGAAACTGGTAAGTTGGTCGTTGACTGCCATCAGCGAACGCGCCGCGCCTACGCTCGAAGCCTCTCCGGCAAATTCGATCATCTGGCGCGAACCGTCTTCGCTGGGGCCTTTTTGGCGAACTTCAAAACTGGCCTTGCCGACAGCGGTGAAATTGCCCCACGCGATGTCGTAATTGAGCCGTTCGCCCAAATCGAAAGGCAGTGGGCGCGGCGTGCCAGCAGGCGCAGCAGAAACAGCGTTGGTCGTTTTCGTTTCGTCTGAGGCAATCGGCGAACGCGCGGCGCGCGGCGCTACGGTTTGATTGGTGAGTTCGACTCGCACATCGCCGAAAGGCAATTGGCCTTGCATCGCCACGGGCAAGTGTTGCGCATCGTCAGAAAACCAGACGCGGGTGCGATATTTGCCGCCTTTACCTTTAGGGCTGATGTCTACGCGAATCGCGTTGTAAGCGCCGATTTGCGCCGTGACGCGCTCGCGCTTTTTGACTTCGGCTTCGACCTCATAAATCTGCTTGCCGAAAAACACGTTGAAGTTATAGCTCGCGCCTTCAGTCAGCGGGCGCTGACGCAACACATAAAGCAACGTCGGCAAATCGTAAGTGTCATTTGGCAACGCTATTGTGCCTTGATCGTTAAAGCGGATTTCTTTTTGCGCCTGATCGAAGACGATGAACTCATCGGTCATACGCGAACCTTGCCGCAGGGAATTTTCCATCCGGTAAGGCTGCATGGTTTTCGCGCCGACATAAGAGGTGTATTGGTTGTAAAGCTCGTAAATCGAACGCACTTCGCTGGTCGTCTCGACCTTGGTGCGCATCTGGTAACCTTCCTGCCCATAAAAAGCGCCGCGTTCGACGATTTCCATTTCGAGGCGCGCGGCGGTCACAAACCGCGCCCACGTCACGTTGTAAGTGAGTTTTTCACCTACGACAAAAGCGCCGCCTTCGGTGGCAGCAGGCGTGGCGGCAGACTTGGTTTCGGTGGGTTTGGGCGGCGGCGTTAAAGCCCCGCTTTGTTGTGCGAGTCCGACTTGTTGCGCGAAATAATAGGCCGAGCCGCCCAGCACAAGCAGAGAAAGAATGGCGGTGCGAATGGCTTTCTGTGACATAAAAAATTGCTGCCTTACTACTTTATGAATGAATCATCCTCTGACGGACGCGACATTGTGTCGGAAAGCCTGCTGGGGAGCAACTGATTTGGGGCAGCTTATGACAGCAGTGAGGCTTTACGTGCCCGGCGTTACACGTTTGCGCAGCCAGCAAGTTCAATTTCTTCGAGAATTTTTTCTGCCGCCGCTCGCGGATCACTTGCCGCGATGATCGGACGCCCAATCACCAGATAGCTCGCACCGGCTTTGATCGCTTCGGCGGGTGTCATCACGCGGGCTTGATCGTTTAATGCCGCACCCACCGGACGCACGCCCGGTGTGAGTACGACAAAGTTTTTATTAGTCACCGCCTGCCGAATCGGTACGATTTCATGCGGCGAAGCGACGACGCCGTCAATGCCCGCTGCGTGGCATAGTTGCGCCAGATGAATGACCTGTTCGCCCAATGAACGGTTGATGCCCAGTTCGGCAAACGCCTCAGCCGTCATGCTGGTCAACACCGTAACGCCCAAAATTTGCGGACGCGCGAAACCTTCTTTTTCTGCCGCAGCCGCGACTTCCTGCGCGACGGTGCGCAACATTTGCGAGCCACCCGCGGCGTGTACGTTAAAGATGCTTAGGCCCAAGCGCGCGGCTTCGATACCGGCTTTCGCCACCGTATTTGGAATGTCGTGAAATTTAAGATCGAGAAAGACCCGTTCGCCTTGCGCGATAATTTGCCGAACGATGTCAGGGCCAGCCGCCGTGAAAAGCTGCTTGCCGACTTTGAACATGCCTACTGCGCCACGCAGTTGTTCGACCAACGCGAGGGCTTGCGTGGCGGTGTCTACGTCGAGGGCGACGACCACTGGATTTGAGATTTGAGATTTGAGATTTGAGATTTGAGACCTGCCTTTTTATTGCGGCAAACTCAGTTGAAACAGTTTTGCCGGATCAATGTAAGTGCCTTGCCAACGGACGGCGACGTGCAAGTGTTCGCTGGTGACGCGACCGGTGGCACCGCTCAGTCCGATGAGTTGGCCGCGTTGAACGGCTTCGCCTTCGCGTACGCTCAAGGCCGACAGATGAAGATAAAGCGTCAGCAAACCGTAGCCGTGATCCACCACGACCAAGCCGCCTTCGTAAAAGAAATTGCGTGCCAGCAACACGACGCCGCTGTTCATCGCGGCGACCGGCGTACCTGTCGCGGCGCGAAAGTCCAAGCCCTGATGCACGCTCTGCCGTTCGCCGTTGAACATCCGCTGCACGCCGAAAATATCAGTGATGATCGAATTCAGCGGCGGCGTGAAGGCGCCGCGCCACAAGCGTTGCGGCGTGACAACTTTGAAATAACGGCTCTTGAGCGCGCCTTCCGCCTTGATGCGCGCCTGCATCGCTTTGCTCGGCTCAGTGAATTTGCGCGCTACGCTCAACTCATCGGTAGGATGGCGCAAACCATAAACCGGCACGTCATAGGTCGAATTCAACAGCGTGCCATCCGCGAGCGTCGCCTCAAGCACCAATGGGTAATAGCCCGCCGTCGTGTCAAGGTTCAC
>JANNUY010000175.1:0-4888 GCA_031414155.1 Acidobacteriota bacterium | reverse complement strand
GCAAGGCCAGCGCTCGACGTATTTTTGCTCGCGCTGCCAAAAGTTGCGCTGACAGCGCGCGTTCATCTGTGCAAACGCGGCAATCTGTTTTAGAGTGCGCAGCAATCGCAGTTTCATTTCCAATCAACCAATCAAGGAGCTTTACGTTTATGCAGTGGGCGAAGTCCGTCTGTTTTGTCGTGTTATTGTCTTTCGCAGCTTTCGCGCAAGAGGCGTTGACGCCAGCGGCGTTGGAAGCCGCGCTTAACGCCAAGCCCAGCGGAGCCGCAGCAGATGCGCTGGTTGCGCGCCTGCGGCAAACCTTTGGCAACGATCTCGCCAAACCGCTCGCGCCGAAAGCTGACGAGCTTGACGTAGCGTGGGCTATTGAAGTTGCCCCCGATGGTAAGGAAGTTAAAGAGGTACGCGTGATGTTCGATCACCTGCAACCGCAACAAGGATTGTTGCTTACGCGCGTAGGCACGAGCAACGTATTCGCGGGCGTCAAACATTTCGGGTGGGGCGATGCGATGCGCTGGCAATACGATGTGGACGGCAAACGGATGCAGGTCGGCACCGGACAGCTTGAGATTTACACTACGCCGCCCGAAGCCAAAGAAAAGCCCGGCGTGCCCAAAGGCAAAGTCACGCAAATGCCGAAACACACCAGCAAGATTTTTGACGGCGCTACGCGCGATTGGTGGGTTTATGTGCCTGCGCAATACACGGCTGACAAGCCCGCCGCTGTGATGGTGTTTCAAGACGGACAAGGCCCGCGCACTTATATGCCGGTCATTCTCGACAACCTGATTGCGCAAGGCGATGTGCCGGTGATGATTGCGATCTTCGTGCCGCCGGGTGTGCGCACAGATGGCCGCCCGAATCGCAGCTTTGAATACGACACGTTGAGCGATCAATACACGCGGTTTTTGCTGGAAGAGATTTTCCCCGAAGTCGAAAAAAACTATCGCCTTACCAAAGACCCGAACATGCGCGCCATCACCGGCAGCAGCAGCGGCGGCATCTGCGCTTTCACCGTTGCCTGGGAACGTCCGAACGAATTCAGCAAAGTGCTTTCATGGATCGGCAGTTTCACCAACATCGCCGCCGGGCCAACGGTGCGCGCGGGCGGACACAATTACGAAGCGCTGATTCGCAAGACGCCGAAGAAAAACATTCGCGTCTTTTTGCAGGACGGTGCCAACGATCTCGACAACGCCAACGGCAACTGGCCGCTCGCCAATCAACAGATGGCGAAATCGCTTTCGTTTATGGGGTACGACTATAAGTTTGAATTCGGACGCGGCTTTCACAGCGCCTCGCACGGACGCGCGATTCTGCCCGATTCGTTGCGCTGGCTGTGGCGCGGTTGGAAATAGGGAATTAGCCACGGGGAACACGGGGATCACGGGGGATTTTCGGGGTAGCGATTAGTATGGTGAAACCAAACTAAAGCCTGCCCCAAATTTTCCCCTGTGATCCCCGTGTTCCCCGTGGCTAGTTCTCAGTATTGATTCGCAATCATCACGCGGTTCCTTAACGACGGACCTCACAGTCCGCCACCACCATCAACAAGCTGTAACAACCTTCTGCGGAGGAAAAACTGTATGGCAAGCAATCGAGGTGTGGCCTACATCAAACCCGGTGTAGTCGAAGTGCAAAGCATTGATTATCCCAAGCTCGTCTTGGGCAAGCGCAAGTGCCAGCACGGCGTAATTCTCAAAGTCGTTTCGACGAATATCTGCGGCAGCGACCAGCACATGGTGCGCGGGCGTACGACGGCGCCCGAAGGCCTCGTGCTGGGTCACGAGATCACCGGCGAAGTCATCGAAGCCGGGCGCGATGTCGAATTCATGAAAGTCGGCGATCTGGTCAGCGTGCCGTTCAACATAGCCTGCGGACGCTGTCGCAATTGCAAAGGCGGGCATACGGGCGTGTGTCTGACGGTCAATCCGGCGCGGCCCGGTGCGGCTTATGGTTACGTAGACATGGGCGGCTGGGTCGGCGGACAGGCTGAATACGTAATGGTTCCGTATGCCGATTGGAACCTGTTGCGCTTTCCCGACAAAGATCAGGCGATGGAAAAAATCAGAGATCTGACCTGCCTTTCTGACATTCTGCCGACGGGTTATCACGGCGCAGTGACGGCGGGCGTGAGGCCGGGTTCGATTGTGTATGTCGCGGGCGGCGGGCCGGTCGGACTGGCGTGTGCGGCTTCGGCGCAATTGCTGGGCGCGGCTTGCGTGATCGTGGGCGACTTGATTCCTGAGCGTTTGAAACAAGCGCGCAAGTTCGGTTGCGAGACGGTGAACGTGGCGGACAAGAACGCTACGGTCGCGCAACAGATCGAACAGATCATCGGCGAACCCGAAGTTGATTGCGCGGTTGATTGCGTAGGCTTTGAGGCGCGCGGTCACGGCGCTGACGCGGGCGGCGAGGCTCCGGCGACAGTGTTGAATTCGTTGATGGAAATCACGCGGGCGGCGGGCGGCATCGGCATTCCGGGTTTGTATGTCACGGGCGATCCGGGCGGCATTGATGACGACGCGAAAATCGGCAAGCTGGGCATTCGCATCGGCCTGGGTTGGGCGAAATCGCATCACTTCATGACGGGGCAATGTCCGGTGATGAAATATAACCGGCAACTGATGCAGGCGATTCTTTACGACAAGATCAAGATCGCCAAAGCCGTCAACGTGCAAGTCATTTCAATTGACGATGCTCCGAAAGGTTATAAAGATTTCGACAAAGGCGCGGCGAAGAAATTCGTCATTGACCCACACCAGAGCATTAAGGCTTAACTAGCATGTAGTCCCGCCTTCAGGCGGAATGTCTCGATCATCACGACATTGCGGCCTAAAGGCGGGACTAAGAACTTTTTTTAACATGAGCAATCAATTCAAAGATCAAGTAGCAATCATCACCGGCGGCGCGAACGGTATCGGCTTCGCTGTCGCACAACGTTTAATTAGCGAAGGCGCAAAAGTCGTCATCGTAGATCAAGTCAAGGCGGCGCTGACCAAAGCAGTTAAACAGCTTGGCGCAGCGGCTTCGTCCGTTGTGTTGAACGTGACGGACCCGGACGCCGTGGCGAAAGCCGTAAACAAAATCGCCAAGCAACACGGACGCATAGACATCCTCGTCAATTGCGCAGGCGTGACGGGCAAGACCAACATCAAGACGCACGAAGTGGATTACGACAACTTCAAATTTGTATTTGAGGTGAACGTCAACGGCAGCTTTCTGATGGCGCGCGCCGTGTTGCAACACATGCTCAAACGTAATTACGGACGCATCGTGCATGTGGCTTCGGTCGCGGGCAAAGACGGCAACGCAGGCATGCTGGCGTATTCGGCCTCGAAAGCCGCCGTCATCGGCATGGCGAAAGTGCAGGGGAAGGAATACGCCGAGACCGGCATCACGGTGAATGCTTTCGCGCCTGCCGTGATTCGCACCGCGATGGTAGACGCGCTGCCCGCCCAGCAAGTCACTTATATGACCGACAAGATTCCGATGAAACGCTGCGGCACGCTGGACGAATGCGCGCACATGATCACGTTCATCGCTTCGCCGGGGGCGAGCTTTACGACGGGGTTTACGTTCGATATGACGGGCGGACGTTCGACTTATTAATTCTGCATTTGAGGGCGAAAGTTTTGTTAGCGGTGCATAACGTGTTGGTGTGTAGCTTTCTTGTGGTGGTTTCCGATAACCCACGTGAAGTAAAAGCTGGCGATTCCCAAGGCAATCCCGTGATTCATTTCCATGAGCTGAAAAGCTCCGGCCAGTATGAATAAGATGCCCGTTGCGTATAGCACCGCGCTGGTTTGTTTAACGGCGATTTTGTTCATGGTTTTATTCTCCTCTTGGTTTTGTCGGTTCATTGAATTGTCTGAAACGTAATGGAGACCTAACTAGGCTGCTTGTTGGGCATACCTATCGGGTTCATAGGAACTTCATTACAGGTTGTAAAAGAGGTGAGCTTGGGCAGGCGCGTGGGATGATTGGGATTAAGATGCAAGGGTGCGCGCATACTCTACATTTGGCCTCCGCGGCGCAAGTGAAAAATTTACACACACATTCGTCGTTGCGCTGACGCAGCGGCTTACCGCTTGTTCTTGGGAACCGTCCGCGAATTGACTTCGGTGAGAGTCAGCACTTGATTGGCTTTGACGTTTTTTAGCACGTCAACTTGTCCGCTCGGCCACTGTACGGTGATTTGGTTGGCTATGGCATTCGCACCCAACCCGAAATGCAACCGGCGGTCGTCGTGTGAGTAATAGCTTGATTGGCTCAATACGGTTTGCGTTTGCGAATGCGCGCCTGTTGTAACGGTGACACGCGCGCCGAGGCCGGTGCGGTTCGATTGGGTGCCGACGGTTTTGATTTTCAGCCAGTTATTCTTGCCTGCGTAATCATTCCGAATCAGTGACGGCGGTTCGTTCATATTCATCACGAGCCAATCGAGATCGCCGTCGTTGTCGAAATCGCCGAACGAAGCGCCGCGGCTGCTGTGCGGCGTAGTGATGCCCGAACCGCTTTGCGCCGACACATCAACGAACTTGTCATTGCCGAGATTCCTGAAAACCTGACGCGGGCTGCGATGCGGATATTGCGCGAAATGCTTTTCGACTTCGGGGTAAACGTTGCCGGTGACGTAAGCAATGTCAGGCCAACCGTCGTTGTCGAGGTCGGGCATTCCCGCGCCCCAGCAAACATATTTCGTGGCTGTGCCGAATCCGGCGGCGAAGGTTACGTCTTCAAACAAATGCTTGCCCTGATTGCGATAAAGCACCGGCGTGTCATCGGTGAAGTGCGTTTTGAAAATATCCAACCAGCCGTCGTGATTGAAATCGCCAATGCCTAAACCCATTCCGGCTTGCGGCTGGCCTTCTTCGTTATAAGCTGC
>JANNUY010000174.1:0-3190 GCA_031414155.1 Acidobacteriota bacterium | reverse complement strand
GTCGCCGCAATTTTTTTAACGCGGTCTTCAAAGCCCAGCCGGTTACGATTGGCGTCGCCGCCCATCGTAACCTTGCCCTCTTCGACGACCATCCACAGCCGCTGATGCGAAAACATATAGATCAAAATCAACATCAGACACAGTCCCGTGAAACCCACATAAACGACCAAGCCGCCCGGGTCGTATTGAATCGAAAGGATATGCGCAAACGGCACTTTCTCGAAATCGAGCAACGTGAACTGCAACGCGCCCGTGTCGGCAAACTTGTCACGTAAAAAAGGCGCTTGGGCGATGGTGTTCAGATAAGCTTCGTTAAAAGCCCACGCCTCTTTGCTGTCGCCATCGGGATAAAGCACCGAAATGTGCGCCGCTGGATTGTCATATTCCGTCCCGCCGATTTCAGCGCGACCTTCGCGGCTGACGGTGAAAGCTGGATTAAACTCTACGAACTTAATGACCGTGCCGTCACTGAGCTTGCTCTGACCGTTGCGCGGAATCGTGATCTCTTGCGCTGCCCCACCGGCTTTGGGTTGCACGCGCAACTTGATCTCGCGCGCGCTGCCCAACGGATTCACCGAAGCCTGAAACAACCGATAAGCCATAAAGCCGTATTTCACGTCATACGGATGGTTCATATGCACAAGGGCTTCTTCGGTTTTCTTCGTCGTCTTGTCGGTGATTTTAACGCGGGTAATCCAGTCTAACGTGTTGCCCGCGTCAATGCCCTTGGTTTTATCAATCAGCTTTTGCTGTATGTCTATGCCTTCGACCGTGAAAGGCAATTCGAGTTCACGCATGCCGGGCTGATGTTGCAAGGTGGCGCTGTCAACGTTGAATACGTTCTGCGCCATGCGGTCGGCAGATTTGTCGGGCTGAACGGTCATGCTGCCAGTAAAGCCGCGACTCGTCAGAAAGCCGCCGGTAAAGATCGTGAGCAAAAATACGTGTACCGCATAAGCGCCCAGCCGATTCCACGCGCCTTTTTCGGCAAAGATCGTCGTGCTGCCTTCTGCTTCAGTAGTGCGGGTTTTCAGTCCAAACTTGCGCGCAGCGGCGGCAGCGCGTTCGACCAATTCAGTGCGCGATTCGCCGTTCAAAATGATTTCTTCTTTGGTGCGCTGCGACTTGACCCAGGTCGCCGAAGCCGTCAGCTTCTTCTTGGCGATGAAGCTCCACGCAGCGGGAAAGTGATCAATCGAAGTCAGAATGATCGTAAGGCTCATCAACAACAACAGGATGTTGAAATAGGTCGCGTGGTAAATATCGAAGAAGCCCAGCTTGCCGTATATCAATTTCTCAGCCGGTGCCAGCGCGGCGTAATAAGCCGGAAAGGTTTCGAGTTCCTGCTGTTGAATCAACATCCCAGTCATACAAGCCGCAATCAGCAGCATCAGCATGACCAAGCCGAACGGCACAGAACTCAGAATGTCTAGCACGAAATCTGTGGCCTTCCAGACCGAGGGTTTCGGTTTCGAGATAGATGATTGCGCAGTTGCCATGATCTGAGATTGCTTCCTCAAAAAGTTGTTTGGATCGGACGGTTACTGGACGGTGTGGAGTGTAGCAATTACGAATGAGCAGGCGCAACCACAGTTAGCACGGCCAGCGTTTGCCGCGCCGCCTCAGGCCACTTGAAATGTTGCGCGCGCAATTTGGCTTTCGCGCTTAACTCGGCGCGCAACGTTTCGTCATTCAATAAACGATTCAACACACGAACCAAATCGGCTTCGTCATAAGGGTCGAAATAGCACGCCGCGTCGCCTGCGATTTCTGGCAAGGCGCTCATCCGCGCGGCAGCCACGGGCACGCCCGCCACCAACGCTTCCAATAACGGAAACGAACAGGTTTCTGCCAATGACGGATGCACGAAAGCCAAAGCGTTTTGATAGATCGCTGGCAGCTCTTCACGGGGCAAAGCGGAGAGATGTCGCACGCGCGTGCGCAAATTCAGTCGGTCAATCTGCGCTTCAATTTCGCGCCAATACTGTGCATCGGCAGCGGCTCCGATCAAGACCAACGTGAGGTCGCCACGCAAACGGGCAAAGGCTTCGAGCAGAGGGCCGAGGTTTTTGTAGCGATGAAATTGCGAGACATAAAGCAAATAGGCAGGGCAGGTTATTAACCTGCCCTGCCCCGACCTTTCACGTAATAAGAGAGAAGGCTGAACACCTGCCCCACCTTGCCAATCAATGCCGTGATAAACCACCGCGGGCACATAAGGCAGCGCGCCGCAACACGCCACTAACCGTTCGCGCGTATCGTGACTGAACACAATCACTGCCGCCGCGCGCCGCGCCGAACGAATGATCAACTGCCGCAACAAGCGCAACCGCCAACGATGCAACGGCGAACGCTCTGCCGCAATAAGTTCCCCGCGCAACGGCATCGAATTGTGCAAGGCTAGCACGACACGAGTACGGCGTGGCAACCAGCGCGGCGCATATCCGGCGTTGGAGAAAAACACATCCGGCTGCCAGCCCCACAACAGATAAGGCAGGACGAACACGCGCCACAACAGCTTTACCACAGCCTTGCCGATCCACACGCGATGGCTGGCCGCGAGTCCACCTACGGCCCGCCACTCGACCCTCGCAGCATCGTTAGACGTGGCGAACTCGGTCAGTTCCCCGTTGTGCAAAATCAAAAATTCGTGCCCGCGCGCCAACTGCAACAAGGGCGGCAAGAGATGTTCGAGATATACCTTGCCGCCGCTCATCGCTGCGGTAGCGTCAATCAGAATGCGCATACGGTAGTAGTTGGCGCTTCAGGACACGTTTGAGCATGCCCTTAAAACCGCCTTGATAATTTCTTCGTTGCAATACGGCGTCCGCCGCAGCGTCTCGTCCGATTGCTTTTGGATGACGAAGCGGAAAGGTCATCGGCGAGGTTTCCAAATTACCAAAACGAACAGGAAACACTCGACCGTAAGCCGCCGATAGCCAGCGACTCGTTCCGCCATCAGCCGCAATGCCGAAGCGATCAAACACGGGTTGCAACGTAGCATGTGCCGATAGCGTATGTGTGGCGTCATAGCCAAAGCCGATGTTACTAACTAAATTCACGTTCGGATAAATGCTCAAAGCGCGTTGCTGCCAACAAGCGAAAATCCATTGGTAATCCCATACATGCGATTTGTCTTCGACTTGCACACCGGCGAACCGCTCTTGCCAAAAGCCTCGCGCCGTCGTCG
>JANNUY010000173.1:0-6510 GCA_031414155.1 Acidobacteriota bacterium | reverse complement strand
CCGGTTTGATAAGAGAACGTGCCGATGGCTTTGAGCAGCCGCTGAATCGTCATCAGGTTGAACTCATAACGCAACTCGACCAAATCAATTTTGGGCAAGCCCAGCTTGGCGCGTTCGCGCAAGAAGCAAAGCTGCCATTCTTCGACCCATAACTCATCAGCGGGTTGCAATCGGCGTTCGACCAGCAACGGTACGAGGTCATAAGTCGCGGGGCCCATGCGCGCGTCCTGATGATCAATGACACGCAAGCGACCGTAACGGTCTACCATCAGATTCATCGCATGGTAATCGCGGTGCGTCAGCACGCGCGGACGGTTGGCGAGTTCGATGGCGACGGCTTGCAGGTCCGCTTTGATGGCGGCTTCCTGCGCGGCGGGCAATTGCAACTTGAGGTAGCTGCCAAAGAAATGATCGAAAAAGAAATTGAGTTCCCAACCGAGCTTGTCTTCATCAAAGGCCAGCTTGCAGGCCGGTGATCCCAAATCATTAGCCAGTTGCGTCGCCGCCTGAATGCGCGCGATGAGTTCGATGGCCTGGCGCAACATTTCATCGGCTCCGGCCTGATCGCCGCGCGCGAGGGCCTCGCTCGTCCATTTCGCCAGACTGTAATCGCCCAGGTCTTCTTGCAGGATAATGCCTTCGGTTCCCGCGACGGCGATGATTTGCGGTACGGGCAATTGCGCCTGTCGCAACAAGTCGGTGACGTTGATGAACGTGTTGTCGTGCGGGTTGAAAGGCGCTGGATAGAGGCTGACGATGAAACTCTCATCCGTCCGCGAGCGATTGGCTATGCGGTAATACTTGCGCGTAGAAGCGTCGGGCGTCAGCCCCGCAATGCTGACTTCTTCGGGCGAAATGCCGAACTGCCGCGCCGCGAAATTGCGCACGCGCTTTTCACCTAAATCTTCGCTGTTGTTCGATGTGGTCATAACTGAATTGCCTTTGCTTTCGTCGCGGCAAGGGGATGGGATGCGTTTTCAGGGAGCCAACTGCTGGGCTGCCAAATTCTTAGCTGAAAGATGCTAACACTCTCAAAAAGGCACGACAAGATTCTCGCCCTGCACCGTGCCCGCATTGGCTTTTTCGGGCGGCGGAGCTTCTGTTGCCAGCACTGCGCGCACGATCACGGCGCGTTCAAAGCGCGCACCTGACGGAATCACTACGTCGTCGCCCACAACACAATCGGTCAGGCTGGCTCCGGCTTCGACGCGGACGCGCTTCCACAAAATCGAATTGCTTACCGTTGCCCCTCGCTCAATCGCGCAGCCTTCATCCATTGCCACCGTTCGTCCATCGCGTTTCATGAATTCCGCGCTAATCGCCCAATATCGTTCCAGCGTACTCAACTCATACCACGACGCACTGTCTTCGGCGACGTAACCCATCACGGCTTTTCCTTCCGCCATCGCTTTTGGATAAACGTCTTTCACCGAATCAGAAGCAACGCCACGCGGAATGTAGTTAAAGATGTCCGGCGACAAAACGTGAATCCCCGTGAACATAAGTGGTGCGTCTGAGGTCTGAGGTCTGAGGTCTGAGGTCTGAAGGGGGAATTCGCCAAAACGATCAATGCGATAGTCTTTAGTCAGATGAACTTCACGGAAATGTTCGCGCGCGTGATTGTTGCGCAAGACGAGTGTCGCCAGCCCGTTGCGTTCATGATGGCTTTTCAGTGCAGCATTCAAATCAATATCTGTGATGATCTTGCCGTTGACGACGAAGAAGGTTTCATCCGCCAACTGATCGCGCACGTTGTCGAGCGCGCCTGATGTGCCGAGGATGTCAGGATGTTCAACGGCGTAAGTGATACGCACACCGAATTGCGATCCGTTACCAATTTGGGCGCGCACGGAATCGGGTTCGTGATGCAGATTAATGAGAATGTCGTTGATGCCGTGCCGCTTCAGATAATCAATCGTGAAGCCGATCAGCGGGCGGTTGAGAAAGGGGACGGCGGGTTTAGTGCGGCCAATTGTCAGCGGCCATAAGCGTGTGCCGAATCCGGCAGCCAGAATCATTGCTTTCATACGATTGCTTAGTTGCGGCTGAGGCGAACGCTTGCGTTAGGCCACTTGCCCGGCTTGAAACGTCGGATTCAACTCAAACGTGCCCGGCGCTATTTTGCGGAAGCGTTTGCTGCGGCTTAGTGAAACCGCCAACGTGATGAGTTGATGCTGTCCGCGAAACTCGAAACCGCCTTGGGCCATGCGGCGATAAATTTCGCTGACGTGCAGCGGGCCGGGGGCTTCGCGCAACACGATGGTGGCGGCCTGCGGAATGCGGAAGTCGTTGAAGCGTACGTTGCCGTCTTTTTCGCTGTTTTTCGCCTCAGCGACGGCGGCGTCAATGTCAGGCGTCGTTACGTATTCCTGCGGCGGCTGATAGCCGTTGTTGTAACCGTTGTGATAGCCATTATTGTGGCTGGCGTTATGGCTGCTGACATTGTGGTTGATATTCTGACCGGCACCGTTGTGGCCGTAACCGTTTTGATAATGCGCCGGTTGATAGTTCGAAGTGTTTTGATAGATCGGCGCGCTTTCAAAATGTGCATTCATACGCTGCGCGAAGGGGTTCGACTCAGGCGTCATCACAGGTATATGAGTCGGCGTATTCGGCGGCATATTCTGCGGCGGCACAGGGCGTTCCTGCATTGGCGCACCAGGAAACAGCATATGGCGAATCGCAACTTCGGTTTGTTCGGTGATGATGTCGAGTGTGCCGAGTTGCGTACGCAAGGTGAGAGCTTCGGTCTCAATCTCTTGCAGACGAGCTTGGATTTTGCGTTTCGCTTCGCGCGCCTCGCTCAGGGAGCGTTGCATGGTGGCAAGCGCTGTGTCTTCAATCATAACTGCCAGTTCCGCCTGTAGTTCTTTCTTGCTTGCTGTGGGTAACGACAACACATCGGGCTCAATGTTTCATTTTTACTAGATGTCATTGCTTGGCTGGCATTATGTGACAGGGGGTCGTGTTGCGCAATTAAAAACATGCTTTAGTGAGACTAAAAACATGTTTAACCTAACGTCTCAGCGATCACGTTCGACAATGAACTGTGCGACATCTGACAAAGCGCGACGATAGACGCTGTTGGGCAGGATGGATAATGCCGTTTGTGCGCTTTGGATGTGCGAGAGAGCCTCTTGCCGCGCAACTTCTAATTCGCCGTGCTTTTCGAGCAGACGCAAAATGGCAAGTGATTTTTCGTTGCGCCCTGGCGCTTCGTGCATGGCTTCTTCGGCCAGCGCGACGTATTGCGGATGCTTTCTGAGCAAGCGAATCAACGGCAACGTAACTTTGCCTTCGCGCAAATCGCTGAGTGCGGGCTTGCCGAGCTTTTCCTGATTTGAGGTGAAATCAAGCAGGTCGTCTACGAGTTGAAAGGCGATGCCGATGTGCAAGCCGTAATCACCCAGCGCCATGCGTTCGATGTCGCTCGCGCCTCGTAAAATTCCGCCCATGCGACAACTCGCGCTAAACAGAAAAGCCGTCTTGCGCCGCAAAATATCGAAGTGTTCTTCTTCGGTAATGTGCAGGTTGCCAAGCAGCGTGAGTTGAATCAATTCGCCCTCCGTCATCTTGCGCGTAGTCTCAGTCAGCACTTCGAGAATTTCGAGATTGCGCTGATGCAACGCGGTTTCGTAAGCCGACATATAGAGCCAGTCGCCCATCAACACAGCGGTTTGGTTGCCCCATTCCGCCGCGACGGTGCGATGGCCGCGCCGCGTTTCAGCTCCGTCAATGATGTCGTCATGCACGAGCGTCGCCGTATGCAAAAACTCCATCACCGTCGCCATTTCAATCACGGGTTCGTTGATCTCTTCGCCAAAGATTTTCGCCGCGAGAATGAGCAAGGCCGGACGCACACGCTTGCCGCCGGTCTGGTGCAGGTATTTGCCAATGTGCTGAACGATTTGAAGGTTCGATTGCGCCTGCCGCTCGAATTCGATTTCGACCGCCGCCATTTCGTTTTCGATCAAGCGAAAAATCTGTTTGGCAGTGATCTTGGCGCGCACTGCCGAGGGCGCAGCCATTACACTTTTTAACGTATCGAATGTACTCATCGAGATGAAAGTCAGTTAACCGGTCAATTAGATCGAAAGTTGCCGAATTGCACATCAACGCCAAAGTCCTGCGTGCGCAACTTGCCGATTACGTCTTGCAAGGTATCGCGGTCTTTGCCCGACACGCGCACCAAGTCACCTTGAATCGAGGCTTGCACTTTGAATTTGCCATCCTTGATGAATTTAACGATCTCTTTCGCCTTGTCCTGCGGAATGCCCTGTTGCAGCTTTACCTGTTGGCGCACCGTATTGCCCGCCGCCGCTTCGATCTTTTCATAGGTCAAGCCCTTCAATGGCACATTGCGCTTGATGAGTTTGGTTTGCAGGATGTCGGTCAGGCTGCGCAATTTGTATTCATCCTCTGACGACAACACGATAGCCTCTTTACCTTCGAGTTCGATGTTGCTTTTGCTGTCTTTGAAATCGAAGCGCGTCTGCACTTCTTTCATCGCCTGATTGATCGCGTTTACGACCTCAGCCTGATTGATTTCTGAATAGATGTCGAAACTGTTTTGTTGCGCCATAACCGGTTTATTAAGCAATCCTCGCGCCGTGCAAGTCGGCTGGTATTTCGTTTTAGGTAAATGCTGTTGATTGAGGCAGGTGGGTCTTTTACCCTTGCCCTTGCGCGCTTGTCAATTTGCGAATCTGGCGAGCGCGCTTGTCAATTTGCCAAACCTCAAGCCTCAACTAAACCGAAGCCAAGCCGAAAAGCCGCTTGAAATTCGCCGTCGTAACCTTTGCGATTTTTTCTACTGATAGGTCACGCAACTCAGCCAGCTTCTTCGCGGTTTCAATAACATAAGCCGGTTCGTTGCGTTTGCCGCGATAAGGCACAGGCGCGAGAAAGGGGCAATCCGTTTCGATCAACAACCGCTCCATCGGCACAGTTCGCGCAACAGATCGCAATTCTTCTGCCGCTTTGAAAGTAACTACGCCGGAAAACGAAATGTGAAAGCCCATCGCCAGCGTCGCATCAGCAAGCGCCTGCGTGCCCGTAAAGCAATGAATGATGCCGCCAATCTCAGCGCCGCCGCGTTCAGCCCAATGCTTTTGCAAAATCGCAACTGTGTCGTCATCGGCTTCGCGCGTATGAATGATGGCTGGCAATTTTTCAGCCAAAGCTAACTCCAACTGGCGCGCGAAAACCTCGCGTTGCACTTCACGCGGGCTGTTATCGTAATGGTAATCCAACCCAATCTCGCCCCAGCCAATCACTTTTTCGTGACGTGCGGCTTGTATGAGTTCAGCTTCCAAAGCATCGTTAAACAAGCTGGCTTCGTGCGGATGCAAACCGACCGCCGCGTAAATGAACGCGTGATCTTCAGCGAGCTTCAATCCATTTGGCAGTGAACCTTTGCCGATGTCGCTGCCTGCAATTTCCAGAAACATCTCGACACCTGCGGCTTGCGCCCGCGCGATAACTTCGGCGCGGTCTGCGTCGTAATTCGGCGTATCGAGATGTGCGTGCGAGTCAATAAACATGCGTTTTTACGGAGCCAGGCGGGAAAGCTGCCAACCGCTTTCGCTCACCGCGTAAACGATGCGGTCGTGCAAACGGCTCTCACGGCCTTGCCAAAATTCGACGGTGTCAGGACGCAACAAAAAGCCTCCCCAAAACGGCGGACAAGCCAACGGCTCTTGTGCGAATCGTTCGCTCGCCGCCGTCACGCGCGCTTCGAGCCACATGCGGCTCTCAATCGGCTGGCTTTGCGGCGAAGCCCACGCGCCAATGCGGCTCTCGAGCGGGCGCGTTTGAAAGTAACGATCCGATTCTGCGGCAGAAACTTTCTCAACACGGCCTTCGACGCGCACCTGCCGATTGAGCGTATGCCAATAAAACGTCAGCGCCGCTTGCGGATGCGCCATCAGTTCGCGCCCCTTGCGGCTTTCGTAGTTGGTAAAAAACACGAAGCCGCGCGCGTCACAGCCTTTGAGCAAAACGATGCGCGCAGAAACTCGCCCGTCTTCAGCCACAGTAGAAAGCGTCATCGCTTCGGGATCAGGCTGTTGGCTGGTGAGCGTGTCTTCAAACCATTGTTGAAATTGCGCAAACGGCTCAACCGCTACTGAATCTTCCGTCAGCGGTTGCGAAACGTAATCGCGGCGCAAATGCGCCAACTTGTCTGCCAAATTGCCTGCCAACTTGTCTGCCAACTTGTCTGCCAACTTGCCTGAAAGATTGTCTGAAAGATTGTCCGATAAATTTTGCATGGCACAGCCGTTATGCCATCGCCTCCCACTAAAAACAAACGCATAAAACAAAGCGGGCTGGCAGCTTTTTGTGCTGTCAGCCCGCTTTTCTTTTCGGTAAATCAGAATGGCTTAGTAACGGTTGCCACCGCCGCCACGACCGCCGCCGCCGCCACCACGACCGCCGCCGAAGCCGCCACCGCCGCCACGACCACCACCACCGCCGCCGCGACCACCGCCGCCGCCGAAGCCACCGCCG
>JANNUY010000172.1:0-3857 GCA_031414155.1 Acidobacteriota bacterium | reverse complement strand
GCCGAAGAGTTCCGCTACCTCAGACAGCGAATGGACTTTTTGCTCGTAGGCCGCGACGACACGCTCTCTTAATTCTTGGGGATACGCTTTCATACCCCTTATGTTACACCATTGGTCGAATTCGATTGAAAACCGCTATATTGGCACCGTTTCCAGGATGCTGCAACTAGACTTCAGGCAGTTGCAGCATCCGATAAAACAATTTAGCATGGAGAAAAAGGAGGAGTTATGAAGCAAATCGTTCAATTCGCCGTATTGTTGCTAGCACACGCTTTTTTCTGGCCCGTTATCGCGCTTGCTGGCCCATCTGAGGAATCAAAATCAGCCTTAAAGGTTCGCGCTCAAATTGCGAAACTGGGTGTTGGTGAACAGGCACGCTTAGAAGTGAAATTAAAAGACCAGCGCAAGTTAAAAGGGTATATCCGCGAAGTCCGTGATAGTGAATTTATTTTGGTGGAAGAGTATGATGGTAACGCTATCACAATTCCATATTCTGAAGTACAACAAGGTAAGGGGAAGAATCTCACGGCGGGTACAAGAATCCTGATTGCTGTGGGAGTTTTTATTGGGGTTATGCTCTTGGTTGCTATAGCTTTGAACGATTCTTGATTAAGCTGAAGCATTACAAACGCGGTGACACTGGAGCGAACTATGCTAGCCGATCTACAGTTACCTAAGGCTTCGCATCAAAAAAGCATGGCCTTTGCAGTCTTTATCGCATTCTTGCTTTTGCCTTTTTTGTCTTTAAATAACCTCGCAAGTTACTTTCAACCATTAGTTGGTTATTTAGACCAGCCCCTTCCTCCTTTGGTAAGAGTACCTCTGTCTCAAACCTTCGCTTTCTCGACTTTTTATGGCGGAACCCGGACCGAGCAAGGATTTGCGGTCGCTGTTGATGCGGCAAGCAATATGTTCGTGACTGGTTTTACGAATTCGGCCAATTTCCCGGTACTAAATCCATTTCAGGATCAACTGAAAGGCAATGCGGACGCTTTTGTGGCTAAGCTCTCTCCAGAGGGGCGACCAATTTGGGCCACTTATCTCGGAGGAAGCGGGAATGATTCAGGCGTTGACATCGCCGTGGATTCAGAAGGCGCTGTTTATATTTTGGGAAGCACTGGCTCCGTTGATTTTCCTGTCAAGAATTCTTTTTTCCCTGCGCTGGGAGGAGAAGCAGATTGTTTCCTGGTCAAATTGAATAACGAAGGAAATCAAATTCTTTATGCTTCTGTTTTCGGTGGCAGCGCAGTTGAAAGTCCGCGCGCGCTCGCTACTGATAGCTTGAATAACGTATGGCTTACCGGAGTTTCGCAATCCACGGATTTTCCCCTGCTGCATCCATTACAAAGCCAGAGTCGTGGCAGGGATGAAGCTTTTCTTATAAAAATAAGCCGCAACCATGAACCGATTTTTTCTACCTATTTGGGAGGAAACGGAGATGATCGGCCAACGAACGCTCTCGCCTGTGATGCGAAAGGCGATGTTTATCTTGCCGGAGCTACTAATTCATCTGATTTCCCCATCACTGCCGGCGTCGTTCAGCCAAATAAACGTGATGAGTTCGATGCGTTTATAACGAAAATTAAAACTGATGGAACCAGTCTGCTCTATTCCACCTATCTGGGCGGAAGGTCCAGCGACGGTGTTTCATCCCTTGCGCTGAATACAGAGGGCGAGGCTTATGTTACCGGTGGCACCCTCTCGACGGATTTTCCTGTTACGAGCGGAGCCTTTCAGCCTGCCTACGCAGGCGGTGCGGCCTTGGGGGGAGACGCCTTTGTGACTCGGCTCGACGCTCAGGGACAGACGCTCAGATTCTCAACCTATCTGGGCGGAGCAGGGCCAGATCAACCGAACAGCATCGCTGTCGACCTTTCCGGTTATGCTTATGTGGCGGGCAGAACTTCACACGTAGGACTGGTTACCGCACCGCCGACTTTTCCGCTCGTCAGCCCTTTATTGGCAGCTTACGGCGGCGGTTTTTCCGATGGTTTTTTAACTTGTGTCAATCCTGCTGGCACGGCGCTGGTTTTTTCGACCTTCCTGGGTGGCAGAGATTCTGACACTGCCGATGCTGTGGCGGTAGATTTGAAGCATAACGTTTATGTTACTGGCGGGACTGCCTCTGATAACTTTCCTATAACCAATCCAGTTCAGCCATCTCTCGCGGGATCCTTGTTTGATGCATTTGCGCTCAAAATACAAAATGAGTTAGTCGCTACTTCGTTGGTAAGCGCCTCGGCGGCGAGTTACAGCAGAGAGGGTGTTGCCAGTGAAAGCATTGTGGCAAGCTTTGGTATGGGGTTGGCTCCAATGACACAAGTCGCCAGCACGCTCCCCTTGCCGGTTTCGTTAGCCGGTAGCCACGCCGTAATTACTGACAGCATAGGTAAATCATTTGCGGCGGATTTATTTTATGTTTCTTCCGGTCAGGTTAATTTCCATGTTCCCGCTGGGGTAGCCAACGGGCTGGCGACTGTTTCGCTTTTCAGCGCCGATAACAAGCTGGCGAGGGGTAACGTATCAATAACATCGCTTGCCCCTGGGCTGTTCGCAGCCAATGCGAATGGGCAAGGCGTAGCCGCCGCCGTTGCGTTGCGTCTCGGTGCAAATGGTTCGCAAAACTATGAGCCGGTAGCTCGTTTTGATACCGCGCAAAATAGATTTGTTTCTATTCCAATTGATCTTGGGGAGCATCGCGGCGCTGAAACTGACCGTGTGTTTCTGGTTTTGTTCGGCACTGGCATCCGTCACCTTGAATCACTTGCTCAAGTCACTGTCAAAATTGGTGGAGTTAGTTCTGAGGCCAGCTATGCTGGCGCGCAGGGGGCATTGCTGGGATTGGATCAGGTCAATATTCTGCTTCCGCGTGCTTTGAGTGGGAAAGGGGAAGTGGAAATTGAGTTCCTCGCACACGAAAAAGCCGCTAACAAGGTAAGCATCTTTGTTAAGTAACTTGGCTCTAGTTCACCGCAACCTGTTGGCGTATCTGTACGGCAGGAAAAGTGAAGACCTGTTGCAGCTTGGGTGTGTGGCCTGAGATGAGCAGCGGGTCCTTTTCGTAGTTGCGCTCGACGACTGCGCCATCGCACTTCAACCCGTCTAGCCTTTTTCACGTAGCCTCACGTAATTGAAAATGCCCTCTCAGCAAGGTAAGCTCCCGGCTTACTGGATCAGCTTATTCATCCCAAGCGCACACATACTTAAACGCAGTACCTTTTTATGGCAGCAAACATTCGCAATTTTTCGATCGTGGCGCACATTGACCACGGCAAGACTACGCTATCTGACCGGTTGCTTGAGAAAACCGGTGCGCTCGAATCGCGCGAGATGTCTGATCAGGTGTTAGACGCTATGGATTTGGAACGCGAGCGCGGCATTACGATCAAGGCGCACGCGGTTCGTTTGAATTACACGGCCAAGGACGGGAAGGATTACATCCTGAATTTGATTGATACGCCCGGCCACGTAGATTTCAGCTACGAAGTCTCGCGCAGCCTGTCCGCGTGTGAAGGCGCGCTGCTGGTGGTTGACGCGAGCCAGGGCGTAGAGGCGCAAACCCTCGCCAATGCTTATCTGGCCGTCAGCCACAACCTCGAATTGATTCCCGTAATCAACAAGATTGACTTGCCCGGCGCTGAACCCGACCGCGTACTTGAACAAATCGAAAGCATCGTAGGCATTCCCTCTGACCACGCCGTCATGGCTTCGGCCAAGATGGGCATCGGCATTGATGAGATTCTCGAAAAGATCGTCGAACTCGTGCCGCCGCCGAGTGGGGTTTTAGACGCGCCGCTCAAGGCGTTGATTTTCGATTCGTGGTTTGACCCCTATCGCGGCGTCATCGTGATGGTGCG
>JANNUY010000171.1:0-1974 GCA_031414155.1 Acidobacteriota bacterium | reverse complement strand
CGAAGTTACCTTGTGCAAGGTAACTTCGCGCACGCCGTTTTTTATTCGTCAGCTTTGCCCTCAGAACTAATAGACACGACATGCACGGTGGCTTCGCGCACCTCGGCGAGAAAGCGATTGATGATCGAACCGTTCAGCAATAAGTCCCAGCGCGAGCGCGCCGATTGGCCGAAGACAACGTGCGTGACAGATGCGCGCCGTGCGAAAGCTATCAGCGCATCGGCTACGTTGGTCGCTTGCAGCTTGACGACGCACGCACCCAGGCTTTCGGCAAACCGCAGGTTTTCTTGCAACGCGGTTGCATCTTGCGGATCAATGCGTCCCGGCTCTTCGCGCGGCGTCTCGACATAAACCGCGTACCAGTCGTCTGCCAAACGCCCGGCGATGCGCGAGCCGACGCGCAGCAATTTTTGGGCACTACCGCGTGAAGCCAGACACACCATCACTCGTTCAGGCAACGACGCGGGTTCCAGCCCTTCGCGCTCGCGGTACTCGCGTGCTTTGACATCTTGATCTTGCGCCGTTTGCCGCAAGGCGAGTTCGCGCAACGCCGTCAGATTGCCTTTGCGAAAAAAGTTATTGAGCGCCTGTTCGATTTTTTCGACGCCGTAAATTTTCCCCTGTCGCAAGCGTGTGCGTAACGTGTCAACCGAAACGTCTACGTTGACCACTTCGTCGGCGCGTTGCAAAAAACAGTCAGGAATTGTCTCGCGCACGCGCACGCCGGTGACTTGTGCGACTACGTCATTGAGCGATTCGAGATGCTGTACGTTCACCGCCGTAATCACCGCGATGCCATGCGCCAGAATTTCTTGCACGTCTTCATAACGCTTTTGATGCTTTGAGCCAGGCGCGTTGGTGTGGGCGAGTTCGTCAATGACGACGAAGGCGGGACGGCGCGCGATGACGGCTTCGAGGTCGAGTTCATAAAGCGTCGTGCCGCGATAGGCAAGCGGTTTAAGCGGGACTTGTTCCAAGCCTTCAAGCAAAGCGGCAGTGTCGGCGCGTCCGTGCGTTTCAATCGCAGTGACAACCACGTCTGTGCCTTGCTGTTTGAGTTGGCGCGCGTCTTCGAGCATCTGGCAGGTTTTGCCTACGCCCGCTGCCGCGCCTAGATAAACGCGCAATTGGGCACGCGCTTCGGCTTGCGCACGCGCCAACAACTTTTCAGGCGAAGGGCGTTCACTCATCGCTTTAACTCATCCAACGCCAGATTGAGCCGCAACACGTTGACGCGCGGTTCACCGAATAATCCAAACGTACGCGGTTCGGTGTGCGCGGCAATCAAACGACGAATTTCGTTTTCACCGATGTTGCGCGTGCGGGCTACGCGCGGAAGCTGAAATTCAATCGCCGCCGGACTTAAATGCGGATCAAGCCCCGACGCTGAAGTCGTCACCAGTTCAACGGGTACGGGCGTGTCAGGGCGTTTACCTTGCAAGCGTCGCATATCCGCCTCGATGCGTTCGATCAGCTTCTGACTCGTCGGCCCCAGGTTCGACCCGCCCGAAGTGCCCGCGTCGTAATTCACCGCTGATGGTCGCCCGTGAAAGTATTGCGGCGCGTTAAATGACTGACCGATTAACGATGAGCCAATGACTTGCCCATCGCGCACGATCAATTGCCCGTTCGCGTTATCGCGCCAGACCGTTTGCGCCAACACCGTCACTAACAACGGATAGGCTACGCCCAGCAGCAAAGTCATTAACAACGTAAATCGAATGGCAATTTTCAGATACTTCATTTTCCCTCCGCACTCTTGGTAACTTGAAACTTCCGTTTTTCTTTGCGGCTCTGCCGCAGTGATGTGCGGGAAGGCTCCGCCTTTCCGCAGCCATCGCGCTCTCTTCGGGCTGCGCCCGCAGCGTCTTGGAAAGCCAAAGCAAACAACAGAACACGACTGACCAACGCCCGAAGACGCTGGGGGCGTAGCCCCTTCTTTCTCTTTAGCTTCACGGAAAGGCAAAGCCTTTC
>JANNUY010000170.1:0-4972 GCA_031414155.1 Acidobacteriota bacterium | reverse complement strand
TAGACACAATTCCTTCTTGGAAGTGATAGTACCTATCTAAATCTTCTGTAAAAGCGTAAGGGGTAACTACATCTTCATTCGCTAATTGACCTTCCTCAAAGTACAAACCTTCACGAAAGTAATACATTAAAAAATCTAGTTCGTCGCCAGCGCGAAATCTAGGATAATCGTTAGCTCTTAATCTTCGTTTCAGGTACACAAGAAATTCTGAAGGGGTCTCTACTATTTCGGAAATAACTCTCAGATCATTCAAGAAAATTGACCAAGGCCATTCTTTATCATTGATGAGATTAAATTCTTTTAGGGAGTTTAGATGCGTGGAAAGGTAGCCTAAATTTTCTAGTGTTACATTGACGAGAAAGAAATTTTTGAAAATAGATTTATTTTCAAGCACTAAAGCTTTGGTTCCATTTTGGTGTTCAAATTCAGGGGTATTCGTTTCGTTAATATACCGCATCGTTCTTAACCCCTGATCGTAAGCCTTATC
Organism: Acidobacteriota bacterium; assembly: GCA_031414155.1. GTDB lineage: Bacteria > Acidobacteriota > Blastocatellia > RBC074 > RBC074 > JACPYM01. The sequence continues at coordinate 4,485 of JANNUY010000170.1, read as the reverse complement.
AATTAACTCGGTTACATCATGTTTCAATCGCGGTAACGCCCCACGCCTTGCCGGAATAGAAAATATACCAGCTTTCCCTTCAATAATAATTAGATTCGTATCAAACAATATGACCCCATCTGTTTCAGTTCTCACTTTTTGCCCATCAATGACTGTTTCATAGTACAATTCATCAAAAATCACCGCCCCTGGCAGTAGATTCCTAAAATATTCAAGTGCTTTCTGTACTAAATAACTTCCTCTTACTCTTTGATATGGGCCTTCGAAGTAATCGGCGTCTCTCTCTTTTATCAGTGCTTCCAAAATCTGAATCAATTTTCTATATACAAGCTGAACCGCAAAACAATAATACTCGCCGTTATGGGATATAATCGACCTTCTATTAATTATAGAGTCGTTAGTCGGCCAACCTGGAGCTTTCTCGAATAACTTAAAGTTTTCATTATCTCCAAATTTAGAGCTGAGTAAATCAAGAAAGGCTTGAGGTAAATTGTCGCCAACCTTTAATTTAAAAATAAAATAGTCCAGTTTCTCTTGTAACCTTTCTACCTCTTCCCGCTTGGATTGTATATCAGGGAAGGAGTTGTATGCTTCTATGCATTCCTCTAGGCTCAAAGATGGATCAAGTCTTTGCTCCTCAGTAAACTGTATAAAATTTTCATACATTTCGCGCATCTTAGCACTAAATTCACCATGCCGATTTAATGCTGCCAGTGCCTGCGATTCGATTTCGCTGACCCAAGAAATAACTTGAGTGACAGTAAATCCATAGTTGTCGCTAAAAAATTTATTATGTGGTTCAAATAACCCTTTCACTAAATCAATGTGATGCGTTGGGTATGAGTCGCCTCGTACCATCATAAAACTCAAGAGTGACTTAAAGCGAAATTCTTGTTTTGCCTGATTTTCCTCCCCTAACCTATCTGCGGCAAAGTACCAAGTTATGTTATTAAAGATTTCATCGATAAGTGCGTTAACTCGCTCAATAGTTTCTTCGGTAACATGTATTCCTAGATTTGGATTTTTAACTGATAAGGCAATACTGAGCGCATATTCAATATTAGCTTCTTTTCCCTTGTGAGTAGATTCGCTAAATGTTTCGGGATCGGCAAACACATTCCTAACAGCCACTGTCGAAAGCAATTCTAAGGGACAGTATTGCTCAAAAATAGAAATGAGTTCTCTAATTTTATCGTTAATTTCTTGCTTAAATGGCTCTTGATTTGCGATAACATTTTCGATGTGCTTTTCAAACTCTTCGGGTTCCCAGCTAGATGAAAGTCTAACGTATCTACCAAGTCGTTCTAATTTTAATGGGCCATACTGTTCGACCTCATAATTCTTAGGGTCTAACTTCATCATCTTTGGCTTTTTGTTTTTCTTCTTTTTAGCCATTTAAAATTCATCGCAAAACTCTTGTTATTCGAGCGATTGGCTCTTTTACTTTTGAAATAACCTCGGCGCGAAATCATTCAATGCGCGCCGCCACGTTTGCCATTCGTGATCGGTGCCGGGTGATTCGACGTAGGTGTGCTTGATGCCTGCGCCCTCAAGGGTTTTGTGAAAATTGTTGACGCCTTGATACATCCGTTCAGGTTCTTTCGTGCCGATGCCTACCCACACCAAACGCACGCGCTTATTGAAGGCCGCCGCATCGCTCATCGCGCCGCCAAATGCAGTCTTCACATCAAACGGCGCACCGCCCATTCCGCCGCCCGCACCGCTGAATCCGCCGATGTGAGAGAAAAGATCGAGATGCTTCAGCGTAATCTGAAACGTTTGCATGCCGCCCATCGAAAGGCCCGCCATCGCGCGGTTTTCACGAGTAGGAATCGTGCGGTAGGTCTTGTCTACGAAAGGAATCAGGGCTTGCGTCAGATCGTCTTCAAACGCGGAAAACATATCCTGCATCGCCCTCGCCCGGTCTGGCGAAGTGGGCGGGCCACTCACAGCGGGCGCAGCCTGTCCGGCACGTTTCGCGTAGCCATACGCCATCACGATAATCATCGGCTTGCACTTACCTGCGGCGAGCAGGTTGTCGAGAATTACATTCGCGCGACCTTGTCTTATCCATCCGGTTTCATCTTCGCCACCGCCGTGTTGCAGATACAAAACAGGGAAACGTTGCTTCGATTGTGCCTCGTAACTCGGCGGCAAATAAACCATCGCGTGCCGCCAACTGCCAGTTACTTTTGAGTTATACCAAACGTCGCGCACCTGTCCGTGCGGCACATCTTGAATTGAATAATAAGTCGAACCCGGCTCCGGCACTTCAACGGCGCTGGCGTATTTGCTGCCGCCAAAAAAGGATTGGCTGCCCGTGTCGCTTACGTCTGCGCCATCAACGACGAAGTTGTAGTAATGCAAACCGGGAACCATCGGCGGCGTCGTGTAAGTCCAAAAGCCATCAGCCTGCTTTTCCATTTCTGCTTTGGGATTGCTCCAGAAATTGATTCTGACTTTGGTGGCGTCAGGTGCTTTCACGCGCAATGGCACGCGGCTCTGACTGTCTACGCGCGGATATTCAGCACCCCACACGTTCGTCGTAGCAGGCTTAAAATCGCCTGCGTCTTGCGCAGTGGTAACTTGTGTTGCGGAAATCAGTAACACAGCGAGTAACAACATTATCATTTTTTTCATAACTTTCGGCTCCAAATTTAGTTGGGTCTAAATCATTACTTACAGTTTTTCTCAAAGCAAAGATGCTTGCTGAAAAATGGTATCACGTAGTTTTGAAATCTTACTGCGACCGCACTGGTATGCGTGCCCGGATAAATTTCAAAGCTATTCGCGATGCCGTACTTATCCATCGCATCGTGTAACTTTGCTGAATCCACACGTAAGCCATCCTTGTCACCTACATCTATGGAGATCGCACGATACATGCGCAAATTGCCAACGTATTGATCGAAGAAAGCCAAAGGCGAATTCGCCGCGAACCTTGCCAAGACTTCCGGCTGGGGGTCGCCACCTTTGCGCGGCAGATCAAGATAGAGCGGAGGATTTTTCGGATTCGGCGACCAAGCAGCAGCCGCCGCAAGTTGCGCGCGCGCACCGAACGGCAGCTTAGCGGAATCTTCCGGCGTCTTCACGGCTTCGAGCGTCTTGTCCATTTCTGCATTCGCCGGGCCAGCTTGGCGCGGAGACAAGCAACACGGACTCATGATGTATAAGCTGCCAAACACATCCGCATGCTTCATCCCGATGCGCGTCGCGCCGTAGCCTCCCATCGAATGACCAACCAAGCCGCGACTCAACCGATTCGGCAGCGTGCGGTAATGCGCGTCAATGTAAGCAACGACATCACGCGCAATGAATCGCTCGAAATCTCCGGTCGTAAAGGAACTCGAAGTCCATTTCGCAGAGAGCGTCGCAGCGCTTGGCCGCGGCTTCGATCCTCGTCCGCCACGCCTCCTCGTCCCCCCGGCCCGCCAAGTCGTTCAGAAAATCCTCACATCTGTCGATCAATTCCGGAGCCAACGAGCGAGCCTCCTCCCCCGCGTCGTCCCCAAGCAGGGCCGGGAGCTCCACCGCGAGCCGGTGGACCTCGCGCACGAGCGCGCCCCGGTCGGTCGCCCCGGCGGACGGCCGGGCGAGCGCGTCCTCGAGTTTGGTGATCATCGAGCGCGCGGGACCGCCGCCGGAAGGCACCGACGACGCGAGACTCCGCACCGTGTCCTCGAGTCCCGAAAGCACAAAGGGCGAGGGCGCGGGGGCGCCGGTCAGTTCCGCGAGGCCCGCTGACAGGGTGATGAGGCACCCCGCCAGATTCCCGCTGTCCACCGAGGAGACGTACAGCGGGGCGAGCGGCTGGAGCGACCGCGTGTCGTACCAGTTGTAGAAGTGACCGCGATGACGCGGGAGCGCCTCCATGGCGCCGAGCGCGTCCTCCGAGCGGCGGAGGAGGCGCGAGGCGGAGATGTAGCCGAAGTCGTACGCCGCCAGGTTCGCGAGGAGCGCCATGCCCATGTTCGTGGGAGACGTTCTCGACGCGATGGTTTGTGACGGGAGCTCTTGCACGTTGTCGGGCGGCAGCCAGCCTTCGCTCGCCGAGGCGAACTCCGAGAAGTAGCGCCAGGTCCGCAGAGCCACGCCCCGGAGGAACGCGGTACGCTCGGGCCCGAGGTCGAACTCCTCGGGCTTTCGCGGCTGACTCATCCAGTAACCAACGAGCGGCGATGCCAGCCAGAGAAAAAGGACCGGCGCGACGAACGGAAGCTCGAGGGGCCGGGCCCACCCGAAAACAGCGCCGAGCGCGGCGGCGGCGACCGGCCCGATCCACATGTCTTTGTGAAAGGCGAATAGCGTGCTGCGAGCGTTCCGGCGCTCGTAGTACCGGGGATGCCAGATGAACAGCCCCCTCCGCGTGAACGCCATGCGGACACCGGAGCGCACGATCGCGTCGACACTGATCAGGGCGTCGTACGGGAGAAACGTGATCGCCAGGCCGGCACGAGCCAGAGGCCGGGCGGCCGATCCGACCAC
>JANNUY010000169.1:0-13921 GCA_031414155.1 Acidobacteriota bacterium | reverse complement strand
GCCGTGAGTGTTTGCTCCAACGAGCGAATGTCTTGCATCGTGCGATTATTCCTTTTGTTTAGTCACTTCAAGGCTTAATCGCACGGTGCGCTAATTTATCAATTCATTACACTTATCGCAGTTTTGTCTCGTACAGAGGTAACTTTGTTATTTATTTCTTCGATCGTCCCTGAACCGCCAAGACTTCTAAGTGCTTGAATCACGGGGTTCATCATAAGTTCGTATGGGGGGATCACTGTTTTCGCCATTTATCCTCCTGACATCTGCGATGTGTTTAATACGCTTTGTGGTCGCTTTACTTGTTACTGTGACTTGACGCACTGTCACACGACGTCAACCTCACCGTGCCTCTAAATACTTCTTCAACCAAGCCAACTCGCGCGTCATTTTGTCTACCTGATAACTCGGCACGAGCAGCCCATGGCCTTGATCGGGATAGACGACGAGTTGCACGGGGACGTTGGCGCGTTTGAGCGCGCGATAACTTTCTTGTGATTGCCCCAGCGGTACGCGTTCGTCTTTCTCGCCGTGAAAGATCAACGTAGGCGTTTTGGCATTCGGCAAAAAGGTGAGCGGCGATTGGGCTTCGTACATTTGTCGTGCCGTCCACGGAGTGCCGCCGTGCAGTCGTTCGCGTTGGGCGGTGATGTCAGCCGTACCCCAATAAGACACGGCGTTGGAAAGCCCCGCGCCGTAGACCGCGCATTTGAAACGTTGCGTATGTCCGATGAGCCAGCCGCTTAGGTAGCCGCCATAACTCCACCCGCCGATAGCGAGTTTGGCTTCGTCGGCGAGGCCGCGTTGAACCAAAGCATCAATGCCGGTCATCACGTCGTCCACATCAATTTGTCCGGCCTTGAGTGCGTTGGCTTCGGCAAAGGCTGCGCCGTAATTCGAAGAGCCGCGAAAGTTGGGCAGAAACACGGCGTATCCCGCGCCTGACAAAACTTGAATCGGCGCGCTCCACATCGCGTGCAGGTTGTTGGTGAAAGCGCCTTCCGGCCCGCCGTGGATGTATGTCATCAGCGGATAGCGCCGCGCCGAATCGTAACCCACCGGATAAATCAGCAAGCCTTCGATTTCAGTTTTGTCAGAGGCTTTCCACTTAACAGTTTCGACTTGTCCAAGCGCGAAGCTCTCGACTTGCGGGTTGAATTGCGTGAGTTGCATGGGCAGCAAGGTGCGCGCGTTCAAGCCCGCGAGTTCCTGCCCCATGCGCGTATGCTCAAACGCATAGACCAATTGCGTGCCGTCGAAATTCGCCGTGAACGCGCCGACGACGCCTTCGCCACGCGTGAGTTGTTGCGGAGCGCGATTTGAAATATCGGTTTTGTAGATGTGTTCGTTGACGCCGGTCGCTGCGCTAAACAGCAGTTCGGCGTTGTTGAACAGCCAACGATAACCACGAATGTATCCGGCGAAATCTTTATTCAATACAGTGACGGGCGCGCTTTCGCTGCCTGCGCCGATGGCGTTGATGGGAAAGAGATGAAGGCGGTCGGGGCCAACGCGCGTGCCTTCTGGACGAGCAAGCCAGGCGAGCCAGCGTCCGTCGGGCGAGAAGCGCGGCTGCGATTCGGCGACCGTGTTGCGTGTGAGTTGGCGCGCGGTGGCGAGATCAACAGGTTCGGCTTCAGAGAGAAAAGGGATCAAAAAAACTTCGGTCGTTTCGGCGCTTTCGAGATAAGGCGTCAGCCGCGCCGTTACCGCGAGCTTTGAACGATCAAACGCCCAAGCCAATCCCGTTACGTGATGCGTACCTTTGGTCAGCGGCTTCACTTCCTGTGTTTCTACGTCCAGCAACCAAAGCTGGGCGGCGCGCGTTTCTTCGTGATAAACGACGGGCGGTTTGGTTTGGTTTTTTGATTTGGGGACGGCGATGTCAGCCGCGATGAACGCTATATAGCGGCCATCGTTAGACCATTCAAAATCCAGTATCGGCGTCGGATGTTGCGTGAGTGGTTGCGCTTCGCCGCCTTGCAAATTCAATGCGTAAATCTGTGCGCCTGCGGATTCACCCCGTTCTGACAAAAAAGCTATGCGCTGTCCGCTGGGAGCCCAGCGCGGATGATCGTCGCGTCCGGGGTGGTATGTCAGGCGCTGCATCGTGCCGCCCATATCGGCGAGCGCCGTCCATAAATCTGAATTGAAACGGTCGGCTTTTTCATCCCACGCGGTGGCAACGAAGACGGTGCGGCGGCTGTCGCTGGCGAGTTGCACGTCAGTGATACGTTTGAGGGCGACCACATCGGCGGGCGTCATGGGGCGTTGAGTGCCCTGCGTTTGCGCGAGCGCGGCAGACGCGAAACAGAGAAAGAAAACCAAAAAAGTGCGAGTCATAATGCGATTCAATTGAGCGAATGGATATTGCCACGGGGAACACGGGGGTCACGCTGAATAATTCAACCTTCCCCGTGAACCCCGTGTTCTCCGTGGCGATTTCTTAAGGCAAACCGATTTGTTTTAACAGTTCCTTGAAACGTTGATCATTGCGCAACAAGTTCATTTGCGGATCAACCTTGAGCCAGACTGCGCCGGGTTCATGATTGGCGACGGCCTGGGTGAGTGTGGCGATGGCCTGTTCTTTGTCGCCGAGCGCGCCATACAACGTTGCCAGCCGATATTGCGGAACCGACTGTTTGCGCAAGTCTGCCAAGCTCACATGCGTGTCGGCAGACTTGCCCGCGTCGGCTTGGATGCAGGCGAGTTGCGCACGGAGTTCGAGGTTTTGCGGTTCCAGCGTCGCCGCTTTTTGCACGGCTTCGAGCGCCTCGGGCATGCGCGACATTTGCTGGTAAGCCAGCCCCAGATACTTAAACGCGCCTGCCGCTTTTGGATTGAATTCAATAGTGCCCAAACAATCGTCAATGGTTTGCTGGTAATGTCCGCCAAAATAGTGCGCAGCAGCGACGTTAGTTTGGCTGGCACTCGATAATGGGTCGAGATCGCGGGCAGCTTGCGCGGCGCGTAAGCCTTCTTCGGTGCGTCCGAGGCTGGTGAGCAAGCTGCCGTATTCCTGTTGCGCTGCCACATAATTCGGATTGATTTCGAGTGCGCGCTGAAAAGATTTCTCGGCGGCGGGAAAATTCCACTCGTATTGATGGGCGATAAAACCTTGCGCACGATGGGCTTCAGCCAATTGCGCATCGAGAATCAGCGCCTTTGAGGCAGCAGCACGCGCGGCTTGCGCGGCTTCGGTGGGCGGCATCAGATTAAACAAGGGAGCCAATGCGTAGCTCTCAGCCAAAGCCGCATGAGCGCGCGCGAAATTGGCGTCGAGTTCAGTGGCGTGACGCAGGTAATGCAAACTCGATTTCAGTGATTCCGCTTGGCGCTGTTGCCAGAGATAGCGGCCTTTCAAGTAATCGGTGAAGGCTCCTGCGTTAGCGGTTTCACGGCGCGCGAGCCGCGCGGTTTGCACGTCGTTCAAGTGTAAATCTAAAGCCTCGGCGACACCGGCGCTGAGGGATTCGGGCAACATATGCAAATCGCTCAATGTGCGTTCATAACGCTGGCTCCATTCTGACTTGCCCGTTTCGCCGTCAAAAAGTTCAAGACTCACTGTGACCGCACTGCCCCGCGTCACCAATCGTCCGGTCAGCACGTGGCGCGCGCTCAGATAATTGGCGACCTCACTCACTGACAATTTTTTGCTCAAGTTGCGTACGGAATTGCGCGCAATGAGCCGCAATCTGGGCAAGACGCCGAGGTGTTGCATTAGGCTTTCGTGCAAACCTTCAGAAAGCGACAGGCGCAGCACTTCTTCATCTTCCTGCGCCAGCGGCGTATTGCCCCCGCTCAGGTGCTGCGCGCTGAAAGGCATGATCGCCACCACGACATTGTCAGGCGTGCGAAAGTAATTCGCCCAAATGCCTATGCCTAAACCGGTCAGCGCAAACAGCAACAAGATCGGCGGCCACCACTTCCCTTCGGCGCTGCGCACTTTCGTGCGGGCGCGCACAGCACTGGTTCTCGCAGGCGGCGCAGTGCGTGGGCGCGCTTCGGCTTGCGGCAAGGCTTGCGATTCAATAGGTGCAGGGCGCGGCGGCATTTTTGGTGACACTGGTTGTGACGCCCGTTGTGACGCCCGTTGTGAGGCTGGTTGCCACGACTCGTGCATGGGCGGATGTGCTGCCGGTTGCGCAGGCGGTTGCGTTCGCGGTTGCGTGGCTCTTTGTGCGGGAGGCTGTGTCGGGCTTTGTGTTGGTCTTCCTGTTGGTCGTTGCGCAGTGTTACGCGCAGTGTGTTCCAAATCCTGCTTGAGTACCTTGAGGTCGTGCGCCAATTCGCGCGCTGATTCGTAACGGTGTTCGCGCTCTTTTTGTAAGGCGCGTTTGATGATGCGGTGCAATGCTTCGGGTGCGCCGTGCAAGCGTTGCGTGATGGGAATGGGTTCGCGCGTGAGCAAGGCGGCGACAACATCGGTCGGCGTAGCGCCAATGAAAGGCCGCACGCCGGTGACCATTTCATAGAGGATGACGCCGAGGCTGAACAGGTCGGTGCGATGGTCTACGCGAATGCCGCGCGCCTGTTCGGGCGACATGTAATCCGCCGTGCCGATCACCGTACCGGGTTGCGTATCGAACGGTTGCGTCGAAGGCAATTCCGCCGACAGCGCATTGCGTTCGATCAATTTGGCAACGCCGAAATCCAGCACTTTGACGTATCCATCCAATCGCATCATCAGGTTTTCGGGCTTGATGTCACGATGGACGATGTTGGCATTGTGTGCGGCGGCGAGCGCATCGGCGATTTGAATGGCTACGTCGAGGATTTTGGTGAGCGTCAGATTGCGATGCTCAATGAGCTGGCGCAGCGTGAAGCCTTCGACAAACTCGGTCGCCAGATAATGTACGCCCTTAAGCTCGCCGATCTCGTGAATGGTCAAAATGTTCGGATGATTCAGCGACGAAGCGGCGCGCGCTTCCTGCTCGAAACGCCGCACACGTTCGGGGCTGCGCGTCGAACTGCGCAACAACAATTTCAAGGCGACGCGCCGACCGAGCCGTTTGTCTTCGGCCAGGTAAACGCGCCCCATGCCCCCGCGCCCGATTTCGTAAAGCAATTGATATGGCCCCAGCATGCGTCCGTCGAGCGCGCGGGCGCTGGTCGTGAAGCCTTCCATCACTTGCGAGGCCACCTGTGAATTCGTCGCAGTAAAAGGCGCGCCACCGGGCATCGCGCCAGAGGAAGGCGGCGCACTCTGAGTCGGCGGTGTAATCGTTGTTTGATAAGGTTCAGGCTTAGCTTGATAAAGTTCGGGGGTGAGAATTTCAGTGCCCGACGTAGACGTTTCTGGCGCAGGCGGCTCAATTGAGCCGGAAGGCCTAGCAACGGGAGGCGGCCCAGACTGTGCCAACGTTACGCGTTTGAACAATTGCTCGAACGGCGAACCGTGATCGAAAGTTTCTTTGGCCTGCCTTCTTTTGACCGTAGGCGGCTCAAACACATTGCCTCTTTTGGTTTTCTCACTCGAAGCTGGCGGTGGAGCGGGAGGAGGCGCAGGCGGCGATTTTTCTTCGGGTGTAACGGGTACCGGCTCGCTCGTCAGGCGCGTCAACCAATCAAATGAACCTGACACGTCCACAGCCGGTTCAACGGCCATCGGTTCAGCAAGCGGCACAGGCATCGCCTGACGCAACACCTCGGGCAATTCGGTTTCGTCAATTCTGACCGTAGGCGCATTGAGTGAAGCAGATTCGGTAGAAGCCCTGAGCGCGGAAGGAATTTGCGGGATGCGCGACGACGTAGTGGGCACCTGGGCTTTCTTCGACGGGCTGTTAAGCAAAGAGCCGGAATGCGAAGTCGGGTCTTCATAATAGCGCAGCAGTCTTTCGACCTCTTGCTGCAAAACTTCGTCGCCCGCACAGGCAGCCGCCAAAAACGCTGCGCGCTCGTGAACTGGTCGTGTTAAGGCCGCTCTGACAATCTCGTCGGCGAACTGCCCTGCTTGCGAAGCCATAGTGGGTGATGACGTTAATGGTTAAAGTTCTGGGGCAAAAAGCGAAGAACCCGTATCCACAGCTTGAGCCACAGACGGAGCGGCATTGTTTCCCGCCGCATCGCCAGCGTCAACCGTTAAATTATCAATATGCGGCACTGCCAGCCTAAACCACGGTTCCCATCCCAGCAGCGGCGAAGTTTGTTACACTGCGTGTGTTCCCCCAACCAACTTCCCCCTCATTCGACCAACCCAACTTGAGGAAAAACCAATGCGAGACAACGTCTTTCGCCTGGCGGATTATGCGCCGATGGCGGCCTTTCGCTTAACGCGCGAAGTCGCGCAAACCAGTGTCTGGATGGGCGTGGCATTTGTGCTGGTGTTGTTTTGGGGAACAGGTACGTTTGAACGCACGTCAGCCAAACCCATCGTGCGAATGGTGACCGCGCCGATCAATCCAGAAAATATCCCCACCTTGCCGCGCGTGGCAGGCGGACAAGTCGGCTTGCAACTTTATAGCTTGCGCCACGAGTTCGAGCGCGAAGGCGTAACCAAAACGCTCGACCGCATTCAGGCGATGGGCTTTCGTTACATCGAAGGCGGCGGCACTTACGGCTTGACGCCGCAAACTTACAAAGACGAACTCGACCGCCACGGCTTGCAAATGGTCAGCATGATGACCAGTTACGACAACCTGCGTTTCAAATTGAGCGATGCCATTGCCAGCGCGAAATTCTTTGGCGCGCAATATCTCGGCACCGCGTGGATTCCGCACGAAGGCCCTTTCAGCGAAGCCAAAGCCCGCGAAGCCGCACTCGTTTTCAACCAAGCCGGAGCCGCGTGCAAAGCGGCAGGCTTGAAATTTTTCTATCACATTCACGGCTTTGAATTTCAGCCAACCGCCGACGGCACGCTCTTCGACTTGATGCTAAGAGAATGCAAACCCGCGCTCGTGAATTTTGAACTTGATGTGTTTTGGGCCACGCATGGCGGGCAGAACGCCGCCCAGATGTTGCGCAAAAACCCTTCGCGTTTTTTGCTGACGCACCTCAAAGATTTGCGCAAAGACGTGAAAGGCGACCTCACCGGCAAAGCGCCTGACGACACCAGCGTCGTGCTAGGTCAGGGACAAGTGAACTGGCCTGACGTGCTGCGCGCCACCAAACGCGCGGGCATCAAGTGGCATTTCATCGAAGCCGAAGAACTCGAAGCCGCCGAAAACATTCCGAAAAGTTTGGTTTATCTGAAAGGACTGAAGCTCTAAAAGCATGTTTGGAAATTGAATATCCGCTTTGACTTGAGCGGGATTTCGCCACGAAGAAGCACAGAAACCACAAAAGGAAAGAAAGTTTTTGTGGCTCTTGTGCCTTTTTGTGGCGAAATCCCGCTCAAGTAAACGAGGACAGATGAATAACTATCGCTGTTTGGCAATCAGTGCTAGCGTTCGAAGGTCTTTCTGATCTTCACCGTCCGCGCCAACTCGTCACTCACTTCCAACACTTTCAATTGCAAGTCCGGCTCAGGTTTCGCATCGCGTAAGAAACGCTGCACTTCGCCCAACGCTTGCGACGAATGCTGTCCGCCAATAAACGAATTCAGCCAAGCCAGCACGAAAAAGATTTTGCGTTCGCGCTTTTGCTGCGGCAGCGCGGCGAGTGCTTTAGCGAGGTAAGGCCGCGTCAGCTCGCTTTGGCCGAAGCTGTTGAAATTCGACAGGCTGCCTTCTATCCAGTCTTCGGGCCAATCTTCAGCCCTCTTTTTGTTGGTCGTGTAATCAGCGAAGTAACGCGCTTTGGTGGCGGCATCACCGCGCGCGGCGGCGACAATCCAGGCTTGCTTGCGTCCGTCGTCGGTCGTGTCCCGAGCGGTTTCGGCGGCGAGCAATGATTCAGCTTCAGGGTCTTGTTGCGCGAGCAACGTGGCGATGATGCGCCAGCGGTCTAGGGGCTTGATCTCGACGCCAGCGATCTTGAGTTTGCCTGCGAGTAAGTCTTTCAACGTTTGCCACGCGGCTTCGCTCCCGGCCATCGAACGCAACGCGCGAAAGTAATGAATGCGCACGCCGAGGCTTTCGGCTTCGACCATTTGTTGGGCGCACAGCGTTTCGGGGCCATAACTCAGCGCGGCGCGTTGGCGCGGCGTGAGATAGCGCGTATAAGCGTGCGCGACCTGATTCAACAAACTGCCGATGAGCAATTCGTCCTGTTCTTGCGGCAACGCTTCAAGAGCAGCGTTGATGAACAGAAAAGGCGGCAACGAAGCATCGCGCACGGCTTCCCACAGCGCGCCCCACAGCATCGCGCGTGTCAGCGGATCGCGCACGCGCGAAACCATTTTCAACACACTGACGCCGCTGCGGTCGTCGAGCAAAAAGCGCCCATAAGCATAGTCATCCGCGTTGGCAAAAACATAAGCCGGGCACGGCTTGCCTTTCGCGGCGGTTATCGTATGGGTCGCCGTGGCGAATTCCGTCGTCAGCCGCTCTTCAAAACCATCAACATAAGCCAACATCACCTGCGTCTTGATCGGCCACAACTGTTTGGCGTTTTGCGTATCGGCTTGTTTCAGCCGCAACGATTCGATTCGGCCTTTCGCATCGCAAGCCCATTCCGCTGTGATTTCGGGCATGCCACGTTGTTTGATCCATGCGTCGGCCCACGCGGTGAGCGGTTGTCCGGCGGCTTCTTCCATCGCGTGAACCAAGTCGCTCCATTCGGCATTGGCGTAAGCGTGGCGTTGCACGAATCGTTGCACCCCTGCCTGAAACTTATCGGCCCCGACGACGAACGACAGCGTATGCAAAAGGCTCGGCGCTTTCTGATAAACAATCGCGCCGTAAGCCGATTTCGCGTCTTTCAGATTCGGAATGTCCTGCCAGATCGGCGTCGTACCTTTCGTCACGTCAATGCCATAAGCCAGCGGTTTATGCGCCAGATAAAAGCGTTGCCACGCGGAACGTTCATCCAGCCCTTCGACTCGCAGCGCCGCAATCGCGTGCGTCGCCATGTAATTCGCAAAGCCCTCTTTCAACCACAAATCGTCGAACCATTTCATCGTCACCAAATCGCCGAACCACTGATGCGCCAACTCGTGCAACACCAGCGAAGCCCTGCCCAGCTTGTCGCTTTGCGTCGGCGTCGTACGAAACAACACCGCGTCTTCGCGCAAAAACGTAGCCCCTGCGTGTTCCATTCCGCCGTAAGCAAAGCCCGGCAACAAGACTTGATCGTATTTCGTGAACGGAAAGCGATGACCGAAAAACTTTTCGAAATGCTTGATGCCGTCGCGCGTGAGTTCGGCTACGGCAGGCAATTCCTGCGCGGCGCGGGCGCGTTGCGAAGGGCGAAAGTAAAACTTCATTGACAAAGATTGGTTGCCGCGCGCTTCAAGTGTTTCAAACGGCCCGGCGGCGAAGGCAAAAAGATAAGTGCTGATTGGATGCGTCTCAGCAAAATGAATAATTTGCTCGTCTTGCCTAACCATTGGCGTATTGCTCACGGCTTTCCATTGCGGCGGCACAGTCAGCGACAAAGTGAAACGCGCTTTCACATCGGGCTGATCGAAACACGGAAAAGCCATGCTCGCGTCCATCGGAACAAATAGCGTGTAAACAAATTCGCTGCCGTCATCTTTGTCTTGATAACGAATCAGCGGACGCCCCGCCGTACTCGCGCCCGTCGTGAATTCAAGCGCGATTTCATTCGCACCAGTTTTGAAATGCTGCGCCCCAAGAATGATGTGCCCGTTCTTTTGTTGCGAGTCGCTGACCGCTTGCGCATTGATCGTGACGTTGCGAAATTTGCCTTCGGCGTTGAGATCGCGGAAGTCCAATACGACAGGTTGCCGTGCATCTTTGAGCTTGAACGTAATGCGCGCCGTGCCATTGACCGCTTCTGATTTCGGCACAAGCGTGAAATGCAACGCGTAACGTACGTCAGCCAATTGCGCCGCGCGCAACCGCGCGAGTTCACGGCTGACGCCGAGGGGCGGTGAGTCGAGTTCAGTTTGAGCTAGCACGTTCATCGAAAAAATCAGCAACCAGCAACCGCAATGAAAATAACGCATAGAGAACCCTTCAACGTTTTAACGCCGGCCGGCCAAAGCGCGCGCCAGCAACGGAGCCAGCATCACATGCGCAGGCAGGCAGTAACGATAATCAGCCCACAGCGGAATCATCAGCAAGGTGATCGTTACCGGATAAAGCCATAGCAGCAACGCATCAACCTGTAAGCCCGCGCGCCACGCCCCCAACAACGCCAACGCCAACGGCAACAAACTAAATCCGAAATAGAAAGCGGCTTTGCGCGACAACTCAACCACATCATGCCGATGCCACGCTTCGCCCAAGCCGACTGATTCGGTCACATAAAATCCGCCACGATAAATCCACAACACGTAAAGGTTATACAGCCGCTTTTGCATTACGCGCAGCGGTTGCGTGCGAATGAGTTGCTGCCAGTCATTCACAATGCGCAAACGAATCTCAGCGCGTACGCCCGGCGCTTCCAAACGCCGTCCGTCAAAATAAGAGCGGTTGCGGCGCAGCGCCAAATAAAAATCAAAGCCGTAATCTTTTGAATCGCCACGAATGTCGGTCAGTCCGCGATAGAGATTAAAATCCAACAGCATCGGTTCGCTCATCGCAGTTTGGCCTAAGATGAAATGATTGCGGAGCAGCCAGGGCGTCACGCATAACACCGCAATAGCTGCGGCTGACAACAGGCGAGACGGCGAGACGGCGAGACGGCGAGACGGAAAGAGAACAACTGCAAGCAAGAGTAAAACCAGATACAACCATGCTTCGCTGCGGGTGATACACGCGGCTCCGGCAAACAAGCCGATCAAGATCGCGCCGCGCTGTGTTTGCCATGCGCCCGTGATGGCCCAATACACAATGCCGCCGAGCAAGAAGACATACAGCGTTTCAGTCAGCAGCCAGCCCGTCATCACGATTAACGGAAAGTCGCACGCCACCAACAACGTCGCCAGCAAGCCCGCACGCGCGCCGAACAAATGCTTGCCGATGCCGTAAGCCCACCCGCACGTAGCCGCGCTCAACGCCGCCTGCAACACGCCAATCACTTTCCACGAACCGCCTAACCAAGTAATGAAGGCGAGCAGTAAAGGATAAAGGGGTACGCGAATGTTCGTTGCGGCAATGCGTCCGTCTTCTGGCAAAGCGAAGCCGCGTCCGGCCAGCAGATGCGTGACGATTTCCCAGTATTCATCGAAATCTTTTACGTCGTGCGTGAAGACCCAGCCGAGGCGCACGATCAGAGCAAAGGCGAGAATCAGCCATAAACAACGGCGCTCAGTGAAAGCCTCAAGGCTTGTTTTCAAGGCTCCTCCACAGATACCACGAAGCGACCGAAGCATAAGGCGACCATTTGTTGGCAGCGGCGATGGCTTCGATTTCGGTGGCGTCGGGCAAGTGATCGAAGCCGTAAAGATTCTGTACGCCCTTGCGAATGCCGAGGTCGCCTACGGGTAAAACGTTCAGTCGTCCGAGCGAGAAGATCAAAAACATATGCACCGTCCACACGCCTATGCCTTTGACCTGCGTGAGCATCTCAATGATTTCGGCTTCGGACATTTTCGCCATACGGTCGAGTCGCAAGGTTTTGTCATGTGTCTTAGCCGCGAGGTCTTTGATGTAACTGGCTTTTTGAAATGAAAGGCCTACGGCGCGCAGGTCTGCGTCAGGCGTGTCTTTAATCAACGCAGGATCAAGCCGTTTCGCTTTTGGATACAACGCAACAAAGCGCGCCTGAATGGTCGCCGCTGCTTTGGTCGAAAGCTGCTGCGAAATGATCGAACCCGCCAACGTGTCAAAATAGCGCGTATGTTTTTCTAACTGACACGCGCCGTATTTCTTGATGACCGGACGCAACGCGGCATCGCGGCGTGAGAGCGTACGAGCGGCGACTTGTAATTCTTCAGCAAAAGCTGTGGTTGCGGGCAATGGAAAGTCTCCTGATAACGTAGGGCAAGACCTGCCCTACCTAATTATGCGAACCTGCGGCCTTCGATGCGCCAATTGCTATGCAACAACATCGCCACCGCTTCAGCATAAATGCGATGTTCTTCCACCAAAATCCGCGCGGACAAAGTTTCTTCCGTATCATCAGGCAACACGGGCACGACGGCTTGTTTGAGAATTGGGCCATGGTCGAGGTGTTCGTCTACGAGATGAACGGTGCAGCCGGTGAATTTCACGCCGTAATCCAGCGCATCGTGCGCGCCGTGCAAGCCGGGGAACGCAGGCAACAGGGACGGGTGAATGTTCAACACGCGCCCTTTGAATTCGTTGGTGAACCACGACGACAGCAAGCGCATGTATCCGGCCAGACAAACGACATTTACGCGCGCCGTACGCAAGGCAGCCGCCATCGCCTGATCGTGCTGCTCGCGCGTTTTGCCGCGATGGTCGAGCGTGACGGTGGGGATGCCGCGTTCTGCCGCTTTCGTCAGCCCCGCGGCATCGGCGACGTTGCTGATGACCAGCGCGATTTCTGCGTCGGGGATTCGTCGGTCACGCACGGCGTCAGCCAGCGCCAACATGTTCGAGCCGCGACCGGAGATGAGTATGCCAATGCGTTTTTTAGTTTCAGGCATTGAATGGTTTGGGTTGCGAACAATTACGTTCTTTCAGCAGTTGAAGCCCTTCAGCTACGACGACTTTGATTTCGCGCAAGGCTTCTTCCTCTGTTTCGGCACAGGCACTCAAGCCGTGAAACTCATCAGCTTCTCCGATGAAGCATTCGTCTTCCGGCGAATAATGCACGCGATAAGTGTAAGCATCCGCGTTGAACGGTTCGTCGTGTTGTTTCATTGCGCCTTTACCTTTTTGCCTTTGACCGGCGGAACAGTTGCAGCATTCACCGTCGGTTTCAAATTTGTCTCGAACAGCTTCAAAATCCTTTTGTATTCATCCGCCCAACTGGTCGGTTGCACGAAGCCGTGATCTTCAACGGGATAAGAGGCAAGCTCCCAATTCTCTTTGCGCAATTCGATGAGCCGCTGCACGAGGCGGACGCTGTCTTGATAGTGGACATTCACGTCTACCATGCCGTGACAAATGAGCAGCGCGCCTTTCAGGTTTTGTGCGTGATAGATCGGCGAACTGCGCTTGTAAGCCTCAGCGTCGTCTTGCGGCTGATTCAAAATGTTCGCCGTATAGCCGTGATTGTAATGCGCCCAATCAGTCACGGGACGCAGCGCGGCGCCCGCCGCGAACGTGTCAGGCTCAGTGAACAGCGCCATCAGCGTGATGAAGCCGCCATAACTGCCGCCATACAAGCCGATGCGCTTGGCGTCTACGCCGTGTTCGGCGACGAGGTATTTCACGGCGTCCGTGTGATCGGTCAAATCTTTGCCGCCCATATGCCGATAGATGCCGGTGCGCCAATCGCGCCCATAACCCGCCGAGCAGCGATAATCAACGTCAAGCACCAGATAGCCGCGCTCCATCAACAGGTGATGAAACATGTATTCGCGGAAGTAACTGCTCCACCATTTGTGTACGTTTTGCAGGTAGCCCGCGCCGTGTACGAACAACACCGCCGCGCCGCCGGGTTTCCAGTTCGCAGGTTTGTAAATGCGCGCCGGAACATCTGCGCCATCGCGCGCTTTGAAATTCACGATGGGCGGATCAATCCATTTGTGGCTAGACCATTCTTCTGTCGGCGAAGTTGTCACGGGTGTTGGCCCATACGCGGTGTACACTTGGAGATAAAGCTCTGGCGGTTTGTTGCTACACGAATAAATATCGGCAAAGACAATTTCATCGGGCGCAATCACCACATCATGTTTGCCTGCATCCAGAGTCAGACGATGGCGTTTGCCGCCCGCAACCGGCATCGAATAAAAATGGTTTTCGTGCGGGCTGACTTCGCTGGACGTGAAAAAGAATTTTGATTTGTCTTGCGAAAGCCGCACGTCCGAAACTTCAAACTTGCCCGACGTGAGTTGTTTAGTTTC
>JANNUY010000168.1:0-3412 GCA_031414155.1 Acidobacteriota bacterium | reverse complement strand
GCAGGCCTGATAGCCGCGTTTTTGCTGTTTCAGATTTTGGCTCCATCTCTTAAGGACGCCCCGCTACGCTCGCCGAAACCCGTGGTTGACAGCACCAGGGGTAGCCGCTAGTATCGCCCCGTTTTTGAGACACAGTTCATTCGCAATTTTTTCGGGGCGTGGCTCAGCCTGGTAGAGCGCTCGGTTCGGGACCGAGAGGTCGGAGGTTCAAATCCTCTCGCCCCGATTTCAAAACAAAAAGAAAAAGGCTTCCAAGTTGGAAGCCTTTTTCTTTGGTGTCACACATATTGTCCCACATAAGAATTTCAAGTTGGGACAAAGAAAAAGCTGTCGGCAATTGGTTTTTCGCTTTCAAACCGATGCCAACAGCTTTTTCTTTTTCATTGTGAATGTTTTTTACCTGCTCGCTTCCCAGCCAACTCAATGAATCTGATACCTTGAAAAACACCTTACATTGTCGCTTTGCTGCGACCAGTCAGACCTCCAAGTTCGCTCCATGCCGTAAGTTCGGTGCATTCGTCGCAATCTTTCAGTCGTTCCAACTCTTCGCGTTTTGCGCTGATGTAAGTGTAAAGCTGCGCCAATTGCTCCGACTCGCGCTGATGGTCGTAATTCAACCGTTCAAGTTGGTTGTCCATTTTTTGCAGGCGTTCGAGTTCTGCTTCGGTGTCCTGCGCACTGCGGCCTATGCCGTAACGAAGGTATTCTTCAAAGTCGCGCTTGTTGGCTTCGGGGTCAAAGATGCCGTTGCGCAAGCGTTGCTCGATGTTCATCACTGCGCGGGCCGCGCCCGTCACGAGATTGACGAGCTGATTCTTGAGACGAAAGGTCATGCGAATCGCTTGCCCCCAATTGCTGATGAAATGGCGCATTTTACGTTCGTGTGCGAGCGCATCGTCTACGGTGCGCAAGATGCCTTTGAGATTCGTCAGTTGACCGACGGCGTTTTCATACATCCGTGTGTATTGGTTGATCGTTTCCAGCCAGCGATTAAGCGAGTCAATTTGGTTTGTGATCTGCAAACTAAAATTGGTCGGGTCAAAGACCGTCCATTGCGCTTGCACGGGCGCGGGCAACAATACTGCCGCCAACACAACGCCCATCGTTAATTGCCGAATAATCGAATTGCTTCTCATCTCATCCTCCTTGTTCTATGCCAATAGTGATTCGTCTATCGTGACCAAGCCCGCACCCGTCAGCCCAATAGGATAATGCAAAGCCAACCACGCGATGATTTCAGCCAATGACCATGCGGGCCGCAGCGTTTGCACTCGTGCGCGCGCGTTGCGTTCATCCGGGTTGGTAGTGAACGTCCATAGCTCGACCGGCGCGAGATCGCATTGCACCAGTTGCACGATCTTGTCTTCGCCTGCGCCGAGTACGAGCAGAAATTGCGCGTGCGAACCGGCGACGTTGTTGATGACGCTGATGGCGGCAGCGGCCTGCGGCGCGAGTCCGCAATCGGCGACGAGGTTGGTGTAATCGCCGACTTGTTTGCCGATGAGCTTTACGCCTGCGGTGCGTGCAATGTCGGGCAACGACGAAAGGTCTTCATAGGCTTGCGTTGCCAGAATGGTCACGACGTTTTCTTTGCCGCCCGTGCGCGCGCCGCGTTTGATGACATCGAGAATGCGCGGATAGCGTTCACGAATCTTCCAGACCTCATCAAAGGCCAGCAACGTAGGTGCGCGCGTGCCGTCAGGATTGCGCTGTCCGATGGCGCGCAAAACCCGCGCAGCCGCGCGAAAGGCGAGCGATTCGCGCACTCGTTCGGGAAACTGCTCCAGGCTATCGAGTTCGTAAACATCCAGCGGACTATCGCCCGTGAAATCAGGATGAGTCGGAGTGTTTACGGCAACAAGATAGCGAGGTGACTAGAAAAGGCATTGCTGATGGCAGCGGATCGGCGGTATATTGCCCATACGCCAGTGGCTGCCGCCTCAACACCTATGAGCTCCGAGGCTGTAAACGAGCGAAATGAACAACAATGCGATTGGTAAATTGATTTGCAACCAAAAGAGAGATTGAAGCAATGCCGCTTAAGCACGCCTGTTTCATAAGTTACCGTCACGGTCAATATCACTTAATGAAGCGTTTCATCAGCGATCTTGATGAAGCGCTTTCAAGTGAGCTCGAAGCCTACTTTCCGCCCCAAGCTGTCATCTTTAAGGATACTGAGCGACTTGCGACTGGTGAGTATCTTGATGAGAGAATAGCCAGGGCGATTTGTGAAAGCGCTTGCTTGATAGCTGTGTATACTCCTTCTTATTTACATCCCGAACACCCTTACTGCGCGCGCGAATTCCGGGCAATGGAGCAGCTTGAGCAAAGGAGGTTTGAAGCTGTCTCAACAAAGTCTGATAAATCTGGCAGCCTCATAATTCCTATAGTCTATCGCGGTTGGAACAGTGTGCCCGAAGAACTCAGGACTTTTGGCGCGCTTGCCGCCTGATTTCTGTTCACACTATTGCTGTCATGGAGCTTTCGATTTGGACAAACCGGAGTCTAGCCCTCTGCGCTTGGCGGATCGTGTGTTGACCCCTTCTGATTTAAAGCTTCTAGCGCAAAACACAGATTTACAATTCATTTTTCTGAATTGCTGCCTTGGCGCGCGTACTGCAAGGCAAGTTGAGCAAGGCGATTTTAGCGGCTTTATTCAGGCGCTTGCTGCTGCGGATGTCTGAGGTGGTCACGTTTTAGTGGACACGCGACTCTCTTAACTTTCAGTCCTTTTTTGTTGGTTAAGCGAGTCAGTTTTGGTTCTTTGATAATACGCCGCTTCGAAGTCCTGCGGGCTGAGATAGCCCAAAGATGAATGACGGCGGATCGGATTGTAATACCGTTCGATGTAATCGAACGATTCAAGTTCCGCTTCCGCCACATCGCGGAAGGTGCCGTCTTCAAGCAGTTCCGCTTTGTAGCGCGAAAACAAGCTCTCCGCGTGGGCGTTGTCGTAGGTTTCACCCGCGCGACTCATGCTTTGCTGGAAGCCTTCTTTGACGAGCAACACGCGAAACTCCGCGTCTACGTATTGCCCGCCGCGATCACTGTGTACTAACAAGCCACGCGGCGGTTTGAGCCGCACGATAGCTTGCTGCAAAGCGCGAATGATCAAGTCCGCTTCCATGTTATCCGCCACCGCCCAGCCGACGATTTGGCGCGTAAACAAGTCGAGCCACGTCGCCAGATAGGCCCACTTGCCGCCCAGCAGTGGCAGGTAGGTAATGTCGCTGACGTACACTTGATGCGGATGAGTGATCACCATCGCGGCTAATAAATTCGGACTCATGCGCCCGCCGTGTTTAGAGTTCGTGGTACGCGGCACGTAGCTTTTCGGTTGAATCGCCCGCAGCTTTTCCGTACGCATAATGCGCCGGATGCGACGTCGTCCGATGACGTGCTGTTCTGCTTG
>JANNUY010000167.1:0-1953 GCA_031414155.1 Acidobacteriota bacterium | reverse complement strand
GCGGCGCGTGGATTGGCGCGTGCGGCATACGCAAGCTAAAGAATTGCTCGCGCGTGTTGGCGCAACCATTGACCCCGAACGCCGCGCGGGCGATTTGACCATGCCCGAACAGCAACTTGTCGAAATCGCGCGCGCCCTCAGCGCCAACGCGAAAATCCTGATACTCGATGAACCTACGGCAAGTCTGGGCGAAGCCGATACGCAAAACCTGTTTCGCGTGATTCGTGAATTCCGCGCGCAAGGCGTAGCGATGATTTACATTTCGCATCGCCTCGAAGAACTCGCGCAAATCGCCGACCGCGTAACCGTTTTGCGCGACGGTCAGACGATTGAGACACACGCGATGCGCGACGTTACGCGCGACGACCTGATTCGTCTGATGATCGGGCGCGAACTTTCCGCCGTCTTCCCCAAACGCGAAGTTCAACACGGCGACGTAGTTTTGCAACTGCGCAATCTAAGTTGCGCGGCGGCGAACGTCCGCAACATCAACTTGCAAATTCGCGCGGGCGAAATCGTCGCGCTCGCCGGTCTGATTGGCGCAGGCCGCACCGAACTCGCGCGCATGCTATTCGGCCTGACGCCCGCCGACAGCGGTCAGATCGAACTTGACGGCAAGCCCGTGACGATTGGTTCGCCTGAAACCGCCATCGCGCGCGGCATCGCCTACGTGCCCGAAGATCGCCGCCAGCACGGCGTGATCTTGCCGTTGGCGATTGACCAGAACATTACGCTGGCGAGTTTGCCTGCGAACGGCTGGCTCAATTTCGCCGCTGAACGTACGCAAGCCGCCGCGCTAGTTGAACAGTTGGGTGTGAAGACGCCTTCGATTTTTAACGCGGCAGGCAATCTGTCAGGCGGCAATCAACAAAAGGTCGCGCTGGCGAAATGGCTGGCGACCAAGCCGCGCGTGTTGATTTTGGATGAGCCTACGCAAGGCATTGACGTAGGCGCGAAAGCCGAAATCCATCACCTGATGGGCGACCTCGCCGCGCAAGGCATGGCCGTGCTGATGATCTCTTCCGAATTGCCCGAAGTCTTAGGCATGAGCGACCGCATCGCCGTGATGAACGCGGGCCGCATCGTGGGCGAGTTGTCGCGGGAGGAAGCTACGCAAGAGCGAGTGCTGGCGATGGCGTTGGGACATTGAATTGCGGATTGTGGACTGCGGATTTATGAATGCTATGCTTATCGGGAAAGGAGATTTGTGATGAGTACTGCTACGTTACTCCAAACCAAACCTGTGTCGGTGCATTCACCCGCATCGCCGCCGATTTCAGTAAATCCTGAGCGAATGAGTGGACAATCTGTCATCGGTACGAGTCGCGTGCCGATGGGCGTGTTGCTCGATTACATTGACCGTGAAGCATTGCAGCGTGATTTCCCCTCACTCAACGCTGAAACGATTGAAAGCGCGATTGAGTATTTGAAAGAAATGGGCGAAGACGGCGCGCTCGGTGAGCCAATCAATTTCTGATGAAAGTCTTGCTCGACGAAAACGTGCCAGAGACCGTGACGCCCGCGTTTGATCGCTTCGAGACGGCGCACGTCAACGAGTTGGGCTGGCAAGGCAAACAAAACGGCGAGTTGTTGCAGGCGGCGCGTGAAGCTGGATTCACGGTGTTGGTGACGACGGATGTGAATCTTTACAACCAGCAGAAAGCGCGTTTGCACGATCTGGCAATCATCGTGTTGCGCGTTTTTTCCAACGCTCCATCCGGCATTCTTCCTTTGGTCGTAGCGGCACAAGATGCGCTCGCAGCAATGACGGCGGGCGAGATTCAATATCTTTACGTTGACGAACGTTTGCGTGCGAGCGACCTGCGGCGTCAACGCGGCGAATATGCCAAGTGACGCGCAGCCATTTATCCATGAACCAAGTACTCATCAAATACCAACGCGAACTATCTGCTGCCCTCGCTTTTGCTGCGCTGTTGCTCGTCGTGTTAATCG
>JANNUY010000166.1:0-4092 GCA_031414155.1 Acidobacteriota bacterium | reverse complement strand
TTACGCCGATTACATGGCCGCGTTTCTCGAAGTCCCGCGCGACAAAGTTAAGGTCGTACCGCTCGGCTTGAACTTGCACGATTACGCGCGCTTTCAAGCACCTACGGAATGGCCGCGTCCTGATGCGCCTTTCACCATTGGCTATTTCGGACGCATCGCGCCGGAAAAGGGTTTGCACTTGTTGGCAGAGGCTTTCATCGCTTTGCACCAACGCGCAGGCTTTGCCGGTGCGCGCCTCGCCGCCGCAGGCTATTTGCCGCCCGATCAAAAGACTTATTTGCAAGACATCGAAAACAAGCTCGCTGCCGCAGGCTTGCGCGAACAGTTCCACTATCACGGCTCACTCGAACGCGAAGCCAAGCTCAGTTTCTTTTCGCAGATTGATTTGCTCTCGCTGCCGACGACTTATGCTGAACCGAAAGGCTTGCCCGTACTCGAAGCCCAAGCCGCCGGGCTGCCCGTCGTGCAACCGCGTTGGGGTTCGTTTCCTGAAATGATTGAACGCACAAACGGCGGCCTGTTGTTTGAACCGAACGATGCCGCGTCGTTGGCCGAAGCCATGTACGAACTTTGGCAAAACCCCGAACGCGGACGCGATCTGGCGCGACAGGGATTCGCGGGCGTGCGGCAATATTACACGGCAGAAGCGATGGCTGATGCGGCGTTGTCGGTTTATTCGTTGCTGAACATGTTTGATTCACCGATGCCACGCTCAGAATTCCACGCCGAATTGGCCTGAAGCCTGCTTTACACAGGGTCTATTCATTCTCGGTGAAGTTGCCACAGAGGCACGGAGTCACAGAGATTGTTTTTTAAGGAGATAAGACTCTTTGACCTGTATTAGCCTGAAAGCAAAAGCCTATCTCCATTTGCATAAAGTCTGTGCCTCTGTGGCAGAGAATGAATAGATTCTGCTGCTTTACAAGGGTAAGAGTGCGTCATAGACTGCAACTCCTTTTACAAGAACCCCCTCGCAACCTTTGCTTTAAGTGATGCTTTAACTGAAGCCTTAACTGACACAGGCCGCTTTCCCGGAGGTGCTTTATGCCGACACGTCGTCTGAAATCTCTCGCACACGTCTTGATATTGGCGTTGGTGTTTTCTGTGCTCACACCCAGCCTGACGTTGGCGCAAAGTCAATCACGGTCACAGACGCCATCAACAAGAATGCGACGACCGAGCGCTACTACAGCGCAGGATGAACTCGACCGGATTAACGAAGCACGCATCCGTGAAATGCAAGGCGAGCCTCCTGCGCGTGAGACGACAGCCAGGCGTGCGACGTTCACGAACGATGCGAAGGTCTTGCCTGCGAACACCTTGCCCGAAGGCACGGTCATCGTCACCGAAATGATGACGAAGCTGTCTTCTAAAACGGCGCAGGCTGGTGACCGCTTGCGTGCCAAAGTCATCACTGCCGTCACCGACCGCAACCGCAATGTATTGATTCCCGCTGGCAGCACCATCGAAGGCCAAGTGCAAGACGTAGTGCGCGCCAAATCGCGCCGCCGTTCGGGCATGATCGAAATTTCATTTGACCGCTTGCGTATAGGGAAAGAGGTTTATCCGATAGAGGCGACTTTGGCTCCTGTTTCAACCGGAGACCGAAATCGTCTGGATTCCGATAGGCGTCTGACGCGCTCAAGCGGCGGCGTGAAACGTACCGCAGCATTTGTCGGCGGTGGCGCAGGCGCAGGCGCGGCGATTGGTTACGTCGCAGGCAGCGCCTTGTTTGGCGCAGGCATTGGCGCGGGCGTCGGAGTAGCCGCCCTGCTGCTCACCAAAGGCAGGGAGGCGGAAGTCGCAACCGGTATGCAAATCGGCGCGGAACTGCTGGCACCAATCTCTTTGAATCAGGCAACAGCGGCGAACGATGCTGATGCGCAACTCGACACATATGACAACACGCCCCGCCCGCGCGAAACATCGAAAGATTTTGTTTACGACAGAAACGAAGTGAAGACTCGCAACACCACGGGCGCGGCTGTGCCGCCTGTCAAGGCTTCGCCGCGCGTGCCTGTTGTGGGAACTAAACCGGTTCCTTCCGCTACGCCGGGCAAAGCGCGCGGCACTGTGCCAGCGGGGAATTCATCTAGCCCAAATTCATCTAGCCCAACCAATCTCGCTGACCGGCAACTGGTCAACGTCACGAACCTGTTGGCGGAACGCGGCTCTGACGACACGGTGCGGGTTTCGATCACAGGGCAAACGCCGACGGCAGGTTGGCGGCTCGTCCCTGAATCCACTATTGAAAACGGCGTGTTGACGATCAAGTTATATGGCGCGCCGCCGCAAAGTCTGGCAGCCCAAGTGATTTCTTCGGCGACCACAGTCGTGCGTGAGAGCGACCCGAATCGCGCCATTCAACGCGTGACGGTGCGAGGGGCGACGAACCTGCGCACTACGATTCCGATTTCCCGTGACACTCGAAATTCAGGCGGCAACAACAGCAACGCTCCGTCCAATAGTTCTGGTAATAGCTCTGGCAATAGTCCTGCCAGCCCCAGCCGCGAAGAACTATCTGCGGTGGGCATGCGCGTGGCCGATAAGAGCGGTGTCTTGCTCGAAGATTACGCGCGGTCGTTGCGTGCGTGGAAGACCAATAACAAATACAGCTTTGAAACTCCGCGCGACGAGGGTACGCCTGAAGCGCAACTGCTTTACGCCTTTGACCGTTTGAGCGAAGCCGCCGCCGTCTTCCGCAGCCCGCTTAACACTGAAGCGAAAAAGCGCGCCGTGCGTGATCTGGTCAATAGCAACGCACAGGTGAATCGCCTGTGGCCTCTGGTCAAAGTGTCTGCGGAATTCAAGCAACGCTGGCAGGATATTGTGAACGATTCGAATCAGTTGGCGGCTTCCGTTCCCGGAGCGACTGCGCCGCGCACGATCAACCCGAATCAACCGCGTCCGCGCGGTTAGGCTTGAGGTTAAGCCGAAGATTTTTTGTTACGAAACAGCCTGAATAATTAGCGGCGCGTTACTTGGCAAACTCTCAGTCGTTTGCGTAAAGTGCCAGCCATTCTAATGGCGCAGCTACCCCGTCGGTTGCGTATCTTCATCATTGCTATACGCACGAAAGGTTTTTCATGAAAAGTGACAAGGTTGGTATCGGATTGATCGGGACGGGTTTCGCGCGCACGGCGCAGGCTCCGGCTTTGCGTGCTTGCGAAGGCGCGCGGCTCGCTGCGGTGTGCAGCGGCAGTTACGAAAACGCCCAAAAGGCCGCACAGGAATTCGGCATCAAATATGCTTGCCACGATTACCGCGAACTGCTCGCGCTCGAAGAAGTCGAAGCTGTCATCATCGCTACGCCGCCGTCTTTGCATCACGAAATGACGCTCGCTGCCTTTGCCGCTGGCAAGCATGTCCTCTGTGAAAAGCCGATGGCAATGAACGCCGACGAAGCCCGCGCCATGCTTGTCGCCGCCCAAGAGCATCCACATCAACTCGCCATCATTGACCACGAATTGCGCTTTAACCCCACTTGGCGGCGGCTGAAAGAATTGCTCGATGAGGGTTACATCGGCGACATCCATCATGTGAATTTCACGCTGGCGGCGGGCTTTAGGCATTCGACGCTGCGCCCGTGGAACTGGTGGTCGCAAGCGTCAGCCGGTGGCGGATTGCTCGGCGCGTTGGGTTCGCACGCGATTGACGCGCTGCGCTGGCTGTTGGGCGATGTGACGGCGGTGGTCAGCGCCGTGGCAACGCTCGTCGGTGAGCGCAAAGACCCGAAGACCGGCGAGATGCGCGCGAATGAAACGGATGATTACTGTTCATTCCTGCTGCGCATCAAGCCGTCATTCTCTTCGCGCGAAACCGACAGCCTCACACCGATTCACGGACAAGTGCTGCTTTCTGGCCTCTATGCCAGCGGCGGCAAAAACAATCTCACCATTGTCGGCACAAACGGAACCATCGTGTTGGATGGCGACGAAACCCTCTCAGCCGCGCAAGGATTCAATCATCCCTTTGAAGACTTTTCGCTCGCCGACCGCGCCCGCGAAATTTCATGGATACCCGACAACCTCTGGGCGCGTTCGTTCTATCACCTCGCGCGCGAAGCCGTGCAGGCCATTCACGAAAACCGCA
>JANNUY010000165.1:0-6340 GCA_031414155.1 Acidobacteriota bacterium | reverse complement strand
TTCGGCTTGCGCAACTTTGACGTAGAGCGCGTCAGCACGCACATCTCGTTCAATCGCCGCTTGCAACAAGCCCTGGGCGGAACGGTCGGCTCGCTCTGCCCGCCTCTCAATTTCGTAGTCACGCGCGTAACAGGCTTTCAGCGCGGCTTCGGCGATGCACTGGCCAAAACCGTCACGCTGCGTCGCGCACAAGAATAAAAAATTTCGCATCAACGAACTTAGGCTTCCGCGCGGGCGTATGTCCCGCGCGTGAAGCCTAAACGTTTTTATATCGGTACTTTCTCACTGTTGGCGCTGTTGCTCGCCGTCGTCTTCGGCTTGCGCCTGCTCGAACACGCGCTCACCTATCATCCGCTTCCCTTCACTAACGATGCCGCCTGGCGCTTGCCCCTGAACGCTGAAGACGTTTGGTTCATCAGTGCCGACGGTACGCGCTTGCACGGCTGGTTCGTAAGCACCAAGCAAACGCCTGCACGCGCGACGGTGCTCCACTGCCACGGCAACGGCGGCAACCTCAGTTCTGTGAGTTGGTTTGCCGAAGTGCTGGCCGAACGCGGATTCAATACGATGATTTGGGATTATCGCGGCTACGGACGCAGCAGCGGTCAGATCACTGATGAATGGGGCTTATACGCTGATGGTACGGCGGCGTATGAATGGCTCACACGCGAACGCGGCGTCAAGCCTGAACACTTGATTATCTATGGCCAATCGCTCGGCTCGACCGTTGCCGTAAACCTCGCCACTCGCAAGCCCGCCGCCGCACTGGTGATCGAATCCGGCTTGAGTTCTGCGAGTGCGATGGCTTCATCAAGTTTGCCGTGGCTGCCGCGCTGGCTGCACAGCATCGGCAAGAATCGTTTTGAATCAGCGCGCAAACTTTCTGCCATCAACCTGCCTGTTTTCATCGCCCACGGCACGGCTGACGAAGTCGTTCCGTTTGCGCAAAGCCAAACCAATTTCGCCGCCGCTCACGAACCCAAAGAACTCATGCTGATCGAAGGCGGCACGCATAATCTTTTCGGTCAACACCACGCCGCCTTGCTCGGGCGGTTATCAGTCTTTTTGGAACGACACACACGCCTCCGCTAAAGCCATTCCATGCAAATGGCAGCGCAAATAACCCACCGTTTCAACCGCGTATAATCTGATAGTGCCGCAAACCAACGAACACCTGGTCGCCCGCGCACAGCCGCAACTTATCGGCGTCCCACTTGGTACGCGTCACTTTGACCGTGAAGTTTTGCGTAGCCTTTCCGTCCTGTGCCGCGAGCGTCAAGCCCGCAGTCGTGCGCGGCAACAGACGTACTAACAATGTTTCCGTCGCTCCGCTAAAGGTCACATCCAGCACTTCGCCACGTCCTAACGAAGAGGGCGTTTCTGCACCCAAGATACTCGGCGCGTTGGGATGCGCGAGGATGATGTCTTCGGGGCGAAAGATGACTTTGATGTCGGTGGTTTGCACGGGTTCAACGCCTTCGGGGCCAGGTAAGGTGCGGTCAGCATCGAGTTCGATAACGCGACCGCGCCAACGCGCCGAAGCGACATTCGCCGCTCCGAGGAAGGTGGCGACGAATTCAGTTTGCGGATCATTATAAATCTCGTAAGGCGTACCGATTTGTTCGAGCTTGCCCCCATTGAGAATCGCAATGCGGTCGCCCAGTTCCATCGCTTCTTCCTGATCGTGCGTGATGAAAATGGCGGGGATGCGCAAGCGTTGCAGCAACGAACGAATCTCGCGGCGCAACGCGACGCGCGTTTGCGGATCAAGCGCGCTGAACGATTCGTCAAACAAGAGCAGGTCGGGCTGATAGGCGACGGCGCGCGCGATGGCTATGCGCTGTTTTTGTCCGCCCGAAAGCTGTCCAGGATATTTGTCGCGGTGTTCGCTTAGGCCGACCATCGCCAGCAGTTCTTCGGCTTTCGCCAAACGGTCGCGTTTTTTGACGCGACGAATCTTCAGGCCAAAGGCAATGTTATCAATCACCGTCATGCGCGGGAACAGCGCGTAATCTTGAAAGATCACACCGATGTTGCGTTCGCGCGCGCGCAGGTGCGCGATGTGGCGGCCATTCAAAAATATCTCGCCCGTGTCTGGCGTTTCGAGTCCGGCCAAAATGCGCAACGTCGTACTCTTACCACTGCCCGAAGGCCCCAGCAACACCAGACTTTCGCCTTCGACCAAATGAAACCCGACGTTGTCGAGAATCAGTTGCTCCCCGAAATATTTGGTCAAATGCTCTACGCGCAACGCCGCGCGTCCAGCCTGTGCCGCAGGCACGGCTTCTCGTTGAGATTCGGGCCGTTGAGATTCTGGAAAGAGGGAAACCTTCATCTCATTGGTCATCGCAAGCCTCCTTTTCGGTTGTCGGTATTCGGTTATCGGTTGTCGGTTAGGAGTTCCCATAATCGACAACTGACGACCGGCAACCCGCAACTGATTACCGTTCCAGCTTCTTCCGCGTGAGCAGAATCAGCGAAAAGACAATGATCGAAATAATCGCTAACACAGCGGCGATGGCGTTGGCCCCTTCGACATCGCCGTCGTTGAATTTCGCGTAAATATAAAGCGGCGCGGTCTGCGTTTTCATCGCCAGATTGCCGCTCACCATAATTGTCGAACCGAATTCGCCAATCGAACGCGCAAACGTCAGCAACGCGCCGGTGATGATGGCTCCGCGCAAGCTGGGCAAGATGACGTATAAAAACGCCTGCCACCGTGAGGCGCCTAGCGTAGCCGCCGCATCTTCTAAACTCGTATCCAAATTATCCAACGCCGGTTTAATCACGCCGAACGCCAGCGGGAACGTGACAAATACGTTGGCGAGAATGATCGCCGCTGTCGTAAACATCACTTGAAAATCAGTTTGCTCAAGGAACTGTCCCAACAATCCATTGCGTCCCCACAGCAACAACAGCGCAAACCCTGCGACCGCCGTAGGAATCGCCGTCGGCAAGCTGATCAAAATCATCAGCGCCGATTCGCCGCGAAAGCGGTACTTGCTCATCACGTAAGCCGCCAACAAGCCGAACAGCACGTTGCACAACGTCGTAACCGAACTCGTCAGCAACGTCAGTCGCAACGAAAACAACGCCACCGGATTCATCAACGCCTGCCAGAAATGCGTCGGCCCTTCTTTCAAACTGTAAATAAAGATCGAAGCCAGCGGCAACATCACCAACGGCAGCATCGCCGTCAGAATGAAACCGATGCCCAGCGGGCGACCTATATCAAAAGGCTCGCGGCGTGGTGTGGTTGTAAGTCGGGCAGTTCCCATTGTGTTTATTGATACGCCTCTCGAGGATTGAGCAATCGTTGCTTCACATCTTCCAGGCTTTCTCTGGGTTCGTCTTTGCGCACGTGCGCCAGCAGGCTGTCATAAAAGTCTTCCCAGAGTTCGCCGTATTTGCGCAGGTCAATCTGCACCGCAACTTTTTGTCCGTTGTGGTCAGACACAAATTGAATTCCTTTCATATACTCCTCCAAGTAAAGTTTATTTCGCGTTTTGCTGCACCCGCATCTTCCATCCGCGCTCGATGATTTCGGGATAAGCATGCTCCCAGCCGCCGAACTCGCTTACGCGAAAGGTGCGCGTGAACTTTGAGAACTGCGGATGCTCTTCGTTCAGTTTCTCAAAGTTGATAGAGCGAAAATGATTTTTCACCCAAGCCCTTTGCGACGGTTCATCCCACAGCGAACGGACGAACAATTCGAGCAGCGCATATTTCGCTGGCGTCAAGCCGCGATCAAGCAATACGACGGGATGCTCGCACATCACGGTGACGGGCGGCGCAATCATCTGAAACGGCTTTTTCTTATCCAGCAATTGCAGCGCTTCGATTTCATAAGTCACCAGCACATCGCCTTCACCTTGTTCGAGCAAAGCACGCGCGGCACGGGCTGAATCCGGCGTAGACACGACGTTGTGCCAAATTTTCTGCATCAAGTCCCAGGCGGCTTGCCAACCTTCTTGATCGTCGCGGTTGCCGGTGCGTTGTTGCGCTTTCAAAACCTCTGAACCAAAGATCGCCAACAACGACCATTGCCCGCCACCCGAAAACGTAGGGTCAGCCAAAATCACTTTCACTCCGGGCTTTGCCAGATCAGGAAAATCACGAATGCCTTTCGGATTCTTATCGCGTACCAAAATCACCATCGGCGTCAGATTGACGATGCCGCCGTAAGGCAACTTGCGCCAATCGCTGCGTGTCGTTTTGGTGTCGAACAAACGTTGCGCGTTGCGTTCAATGGCGAGAATGGCGACATCGGCTTCGACGCCTTGCACCAGTTGATTCGTCACCATTTCAGAACCGGCGAACGACGAAGTGAAGCTCAAGGGCTGATTCGTCTTGCTTAACCACTCGGCTTGAAACGCGGGGAAAATGTCGCGTTCCATCGCGTCTTTCACCACGCTGAAACCATAGACCGTAATCGTCGCTTGCTTGGCAATGTCAGATTGGCGACGACAAGCGGCGTTGAGAAAGAGCGCGAATAACAAGCCCGCCAACAGACAGCGCAGCAACACAAATTTGGATAAACGTGGGGACGCCATAGCTCTGCCAACAGTGCTGCTACTTCAGAGATTACTCCCCGAAAAGTGTTATGGGTGAAAGCGTGAATGAGTCTCGAAGGTGGTGTGTGATGACAGGGCGTCTGTGCGCAGCCCGCCCGGTGAGGAATAGACGATCTTTCGTCTGCATTTTTTTGTCAGCGTATAAAGCCTTCATGTCATCCCTGCCAGCTATAAGCACTCCGCTCGTTGATCGCTCTACACGGCGATTCTATATTTTCTGTCGGGGCTTCGAGAGTATGCGATGTGTTCTGATTTTTTGTAGGTAATGCCGCTAACAACGGCGCGACTTATACACCTGATTTTTCTGAAGTGTCAATTGCGGTTGTCGGTTGTCGGTTGTCAGCCTACGTCACAAACCAGTCTGGCAAATTTCAAATACAGAATCTCAAGTGGAAAGTGTCGAGTGGAATAAAAACCGACAACCGACAACTGGCTACCGGCAACCGATCACAAATGCAGTCCGCATTCTTTCTTCCCCGAACCCGCCCAGCGTCCGTCGCGTTCGTGCTGTCCGGTTTGCGTGGGCTGAGTGCAAGGTTCGCAGCCGATGCTCGTGTAGCCTTCGTCGTGCAACAGATTGTAAGGCAGCTTGTGTTCGAGCAGGTAAGACCAAATCTGATTGCGCGTCCAATCGGCGAGAGGATTGATTTTGACTAGGCCGTGTTTAGCGTTCCATTCGATTTTGCGGATGTTCGCGCGCGTCGCCGATTGATCGCGGCGCAAAGCGACGAGCCATCCTTCGTAACCATGCAAGGCTTCGCGCAACGGTTCGACTTTGCGAATCTGACAACACAAATCTGGTTGCGTGCGATAAAGCTCAGAGCCGTAAAGCGCCGCTTGCTGCTCGATAGACAAGGTCGCGCGCTGTTCGATCAGATTCAGGTTGAACCGTTCGCGCACCGCGTCTTTGACCGCCGTCGTCGCCGCGAAATGAAAGCCCGTGTCAAGATAAATCACTGGAATGTCTGACTTGACGCGCGACAGCAAGTCAATCAAGACGATGCCTTCGGGGCCGAAGCTCGAAGTCATCACCAGACGCGGCGCAAAACGTTCCACCGCCCACCTTAGCAAGGCTTCGGCGCTTTGTGATTCAAATTGGTCAGCCAGCGCGGCGCACTTTTCTGACGTGAATTGGTCTACGGGTTTCAGGCTTTTTGCAGTTGCGAGCATGGTCTTCTCCGATAATGTGTAGGGCAGGTTTGAAACCTGCCCTACGTTGCTTTCATTAAGCATGTGCCGACAGTGTTGATGCCGCCAGCAAACCCAACGCTTCGAGTTTCGCCACAATTTTAGCGGCGCTTTGCTCGACGGTTTCGGTGTCGCTGCTGACTTGCACTTCGGGATTGAGCGGCGCTTCGTAAGGATCACTCACGCCGGTGAATTGCTTGATCTCGCCCGTGATGGCTTTTTTATACAAGCCCTTCACATCGCGCGCGACCAGCGTGTCGAGCGAAGCCTGCACATAGACCTCAACGAACTTCACGCCTTCGCCTTCGACCGCCGCGCGCACTTCGTCACGGATCGCTGCGTAAGGCGAAATCGCTGCGGTAATTGACGCCACGCCGTTCCGCGCGAGCAGTCGCGCGACGTAACCAATGCGGCGAATGTTGGTGTCGCGGTCTTCTTTTGAGAAGCCCAGACCTTTGCTGAGATTGGTACGCACTTCGTCGCCGTCGAGTACTTCGACGTTGAGGCCGCGCGCTTTGAACACAGGAACCAACGCTTCGGTGAGCGTCGTTTTGCCCGCGCCTGACAATCCCGTAAAC
>JANNUY010000164.1:0-2312 GCA_031414155.1 Acidobacteriota bacterium | reverse complement strand
CACGAGTTTCAATGGATGGCGGCGAAAGGTTACGTCGTGCTTTATACCAACCCGCGCGGCTCGACGAGTTACGGGCAGGATTTCGGCAACGTGATTCAGTACAACTATCCCGGCGACGATCACAAAGACCTGATGCTGGGCGTGGATGAAGTGTTGAAGCGCGGGTACGTGGACGAAAACAAGCTGGGCGTGACAGGCGGCAGCGGCGGCGGCGTGCTGACGAATTGGGCGGTCGGCCAAACGAATCGTTTCAAAGCAGCCGTCTCGCAACGTTCGATCAGCGACTGGGCGGGCTTCTGGTATACGGCGGACTTCACCTTGTTCCAGCCGACCTGGTTCAAGGCCGCGCCCTGGGAAGACCCGGCAGACTTCATCCGCCGCTCGCCCATCACCAACATCGCCAAAGTCACCACGCCGATGATGTTCATCGAGGGCGAAGCCGATTGGCGCACGCCGCCGAATGAAGGCGGCGAACAGATGTTCCGTGCGTTGAAGTACCGCAAGATTCCGACGGTGATGGTGCGTTTCCCGAACGAATCACACGAACTGTCACGGTCGGGCGCGCCCTGGCATCGGGTCGAACGCTTGCAGCACATCGTGAATTGGTTCGACAAGTATTTACAGGGTGCACCGATGAAACAATACGACGTGGAATAACAATAAGCGGAGCGGGAGTGTACGCGCCTTCCGTTCCGCCACTTTGTTGTTACCGAAACATTGCGTGCGGCGTACTTCAGCAATGACACCCGTGCCTTGGCTTTCTCACAAGGCATTCACACCTTCACGAATTTAGACAGACAGAGAGGATTCTTATGATGCAAAGCAAATTGCGTTACCTACGGATGTTTGCCCTGTTGGCAGCGGCGTTTTATGTGTTTTCTTACGCCAGTTCACAAGCGCAACAAGGCGGACAAACCACTCCACCAGCGACTCCGCCGCCGATGCCGAATATACCGACGCCGACACCTACGCCGACGCCGATTAACTTGTCGAACGATCCGTTGTTGCGCGGCTTTCGCTTTCGTTCGATTGGCCCGGCCAGCATGGGCGGACGCATTGACGACATTGCCGTCGTCGAAAGCAATCCTTATGTCATTTATCTGGGCTTTGCGACTGGCGGGTTGTGGAAGTCGGTCAACAACGGCACGACGTGGGAACCGATTTTCGATACGCATTCAACGGCTTCAATCGGGGATGTCGCCGTTTGCCAGACTGATCCGAACATTGTCTGGGTCGGATCAGGCGAAGCGAACAATCGGCAAAGCTCTACGTTTGGCGACGGTGTTTATAAATCCACCGACGCGGGCAAGACGTTCACGCACATGGGTTTGCGAGATACGCAAAGCATCGCGCGCGTAGTGATTGATTCTAAAGACCCGAACACGGTTTATGTCGCCGCGATGGGGCATCTGTTCGGCGCGAATAAAGAACGCGGCATTTATAAAACCACTGACGGCGGCAAGACTTGGGCCAACGTGAAATTCATTGATGAGAATACGGGCTTCACCGATTTGGTAATTGACCCGGCGGATAGCAAGACGCTGTATGCCGCTTCATATCAACGGCGTCGCGCATCGTGGGGCTACAACGGCGGCGGCGCAGGAACCGGTTTGTGGAAGACCAGCGACGCAGGCAAATCGTGGATGAAGATTGAAGGCAATGGCTTGCCTGAAAACGCATTCGGACGCATCGGCATTGATTTGGCGCGGTCGAACCCCAACGTGCTTTACGCACAATTCGAAGTCGGCACGGCGATGGGCTCGGGCGTAACCGAAGAAACGCCCGGCGGTACGGAAGGGCAAGCAGCCGCACCAGGTGGTGGGCAAGGCGGCGGTGGCGGCAATATGCAGGCGATGATGGAACAGTTAGGCATTGCGCCGAATAAACCGCCTGACCCTAAACAATCGGGCTTGTGGCGTTCTGATGACAAAGGCAAGACGTGGCGCATTGTCAGCAACAACAATAATCGCCCGATGTATTACAGCCAGGTGCGCGTTGACCCTTCGAATGCCGAAATCGTTTACACCGGCGGCTTGAATTTCTCGCGTTCGATTGATGGCGGCAAGACGTTCAAAAACCTCGCGGGCGTCGCTCACAGCGATCATCACGCGATCTGGATCAATCCAAAAAACGGCAACAACATGATCGTCGGCAACGATGGTGGATTGGACGTGAGTTACGATCAGGGCGATACCTTCGATTTCATCAACACGATTGCGGCGGCGCAGTTCTATGCCGTCTCAGCCGATATGCGTAAGCCCTATTTCGTTTGCGGTGGCTTGCAAGACAACGGCAGTTGGTGTGCGCCAAGT
>JANNUY010000163.1:0-7468 GCA_031414155.1 Acidobacteriota bacterium | reverse complement strand
TGAAACCAGCGCACCATTTCTGAATTCGGCAATACGCCGTCGCGTTGCGTGACGCCCGCAACGCCGCCGATCAAACCCATCACGTTGTTGTTGGTGAAGGCTTCGTTGATGACATCCCATTGATAGGCTTTGCCATTGACGCCGGGGAAGGTGAGTACGTCGGCGAAATGGTCGTCAATGCGTTTGCGCAAGGCATCGGCTGAGAGGTTCTGCAATCCGTTCGGCGAATTTTGCCACGAAGGCCAAATCAGATTGTGTCCGCGTACGGCAATCTCGCGTTCGCGCAACCATTGCATCGCGCGCACGGTTCCGTCTTTAGTGAAATTCGAGCAAGTCGTGCATTCCCACGCGGGCCACTTGAGATCGTTTTCTAAAACAGATGTATTGAAATGGCTCGTGACGCGGCTGCGATATTGATCGTGATCGAAACTCGCGGTGTTGAGGCGTTGGGCAACGACAGCCGAACCGAACTTAAACGCATGGTCGAGTTGTTGCACATAAACCGTCGCGCCTGTCACCGGGCGTCCCAGCGGATTGCTCACGTTGACTGTGAGTTCGGCTTTGCGGTGTTCGTTGATGCGCGCGTTCGCGGCCTGTCGCCACACGGCGTTTGCGTCGCCGCGATAAACGTAAGGATAGCGCGCGGGCAATTGCGCCAGCGTGGCTTGCTTGCCGAAATGCTGAAGCGTGATGCCAGCCAATTGAAACTTTTGCGGTCCCAATCCGAACTGAAACGCCAACTGAAACGCATCAATGGCGGCGGCTTCAGCGGCGACGAAGGGCAATTGATAAAACTGCCATTCGTCATTTGTCGCGCCGAACGTGACGGACAACGACTTGGCGAAGCTCGTGCGATTTTCAAATACGACTTGCGCGCGCAACGAAGCGTTAGTTGATTCCAGACGCCGCGCCCAAAACGACAGCATCATTACGTCGTCTTTGTTAAAAGCGATGGTGTTTCGATATTGCAAGCCCGCGTTATAAATGAATTGCGACTGGCCGTTCACGGTCAGTTCGATGGCGCGCGTGAACGATTGACCGCTTACATCAACGACGCGCGCGTTGCCGCCACCGACGGATGAATCGAAATAAGCCGACGGATTGCTGGTTGAATCTTCTCGAATCGCCATCGTGCCTTGCGCCGTCAGCGGTGGCGTAGCGCCCGCA
This sequence comes from Acidobacteriota bacterium, assembly GCA_031414155.1. GTDB lineage: Bacteria > Acidobacteriota > Blastocatellia > RBC074 > RBC074 > JACPYM01. The sequence goes on along the minus strand of JANNUY010000163.1, from coordinate 6,301 downwards.
TTCGTCAACGTGATGCCGCCGAGTTCAAACACTTGCGGCCCTTGCCCGAACTGAAAGGCTAGCCGCCCTTCGCCCGCCGCATAATCGCGTTTCGCGCGAAAGGAAATAATGTAACGCATCCAGACTTCACCATCGCACGGGAACGGCGTCGCCAACGAAGCGTCAGCCGTCTCAGCGGTTAAAGGCCTTGTCATTGCGCCAAACGTAACCAGCCCACGAATATTGCTGTTATCCAGCGGAGCGAGCTTGCGCACCCAAAACGTCAGCGTCAGGTTGTCATTGGCGCTCACGTTGCGCGTCGTTGCCCAACTCAATCCGGCATTGCTCAGTTTGTCAGACGTGCCATTGACCGCGACGCGAAAACCTTGTGAGAAGGGTTGCCCACTTACCGCAATCAGTTCAGCCTGCCAACGCAGTGTGCGAATGGGGATGCGTGTCGGCGGTGCGGCATACGTGACTTCAGCGTAAGGATTCGCGGGCAAAACTGATTCAACCGTTTGCGCGAAAGCAGGGAACGAAAGACAGAGCAGCCAGATGAATTGCCGAATATGCATACGAAAGATGTGCATACGAAAATTGCTCCACGGGAGAAGGTTAATTGTTGAGAGATTACGAGGTGCAGTATCCAAACCAGTTGCACCAAACGCAAGCTGAGAAACTGGTCATTGTCTGTGCGTCTGACACGATGCTACACTCGAATTTCAATTGCCCAAATCAACTTATTCACAAGGAGCCATCGCAACACGATGTCCGAAGAGAATTCATCCGGTTTCAAAGTCATGGATCGCCGCCTGTTTAACGCCGACGGCAGCTTGCGCGAAGACGCAGTAATCGAAGAGGCCCCCGCGCCCGAACCAATTGCGCCGCCTCCTCCTCCCACGCCTCCACGTCCTGCCGTCCCGCAATTTTCAGCGGCTGACATCACGGGGGCAGCGCGTCCGGCAGCACCGCCGCCTCCACCTCCGCCGCCTCAACCGATGGCTCAACCGATGCCTGCGCCGCAGCAAGACATTGGCGCGGAACCCGAACAAACCATGTTCACCGAGTTCTTGATGCGCGTCGCTTCTGAAGCGTTCATTTATCTCGGCCTCGTCGCACATCCGATGACCGGGCAACCGCAGGTGGATATGGAAGCCGCGAAAGAAACCATCGAAATGCTGCTGATGTTGCAAGACAAAACGCAGGGCAATCTCACGCCCGGCGAAGCGCGCTTTTATGAAGACCTGATGGCCGACCTCAAAATGCAATTCGTCTCTATGAGGCAACAGCGATAGTTATCGGTTGCCGTTTGTCGGTTGTCGGTGAAACAAACCGGCAACCGGCAACCGATAACCGACAACCACTGAATGAAACTCACCTTCCTCGGAACTGGAACTTCGGTCGGCGTACCGATGATCGGATGCGAATGCGCGACTTGCACGTCTGATGACCCGCGTGATCGGCGCTTGCGTACAGGGCTGCTTATCGAACACGAGGGCCAGTTCATTCAAATAGACATTTCTGCCGACTTTCGCCAACAGGCTTTGCGCGCGAGGCTGAATAAACTCGACGCCTTGCTCATTACGCATTGCCACGCCGATCACGTCTTCGGGTTGGATGACGTACGGCCTCTCAATTTCAAACATCAGGCTCCGATTCCGGTTTACGCAAGCCCCTCGACGTGGCGGCAATTGCGTCGCGTGTTCTATTACATCTTTGAGCGTGAAGGCATTAACACCCATCGAGGAGGAGGCTTGCCGCAACTGACGCCGCATGAAGTTGGCGACACGTTTCGCGCCGCAGGCTTACAGTTCACACCGCTGCCGCTCATACACGGCAAATGCGAAGTCACCGCATTTCGTTTCACCGACGGACATTCGCACGTAGCTTTCGTCACTGACTGCAACGAAATTCCCGCAAACACGTTGGCGCAATTGCACGGTTTAGATTTGCTGATTCTAGACGCGCTGCGGCTCACACCGCATCCGACGCATTTGCATCTCGAACAGTCGCTCGCCTATGTGAAAGAGTTGCAACCGCGTCGCGCGTTGCTCACGCATATCGGGCATGACATCAAACATAGCGAGTGGCAAGACCGCTTGCCGCCCAATGTCGCGCTCGCGTATGACGAATTGGAAATCGAACCGACAACCGAGAACTGACGACTGGCAATTGGCAACCGATGAGAATCATTCACAGCACAGCACAAACCCTTGCATCATCAGACATCGTGCGGCCCACGGTTGTCACGCTAGGCGTATTCGATGGATTGCATCTGGGCCATCAAGCCATCGTGCGCCAAGTCGTAGAGCGCGCGTTGCTGATAGACGCCGTGCCGACGTTGATTACGTTTGACCCGCATCCGCGCCAGTTGCTGACGCCGGCAAGCTCGCCGCCCTTGCTGCAAACCTTCACGCAAAAGATCGAAGGCTTGCGCCTGCTCGGCTTGCAACAGGTTGTCGTGTTGGATTTCACGCCCGAACTCGCGGCGTTGTCGGCAGAAGCTTTCACCCAACGCATCATTGTCGAAGGCTTGCACGCGCGCGAAGTTTATCTAGGCAATGGCTTCGCGTTCGGCCAGGCGCGGCGCGGCACGATTGAATTGCTCGCGCAACTCAGTCAGCAACATGGTTTCCTCGCGGCGGAAGTGCCCGAAGTGCAAGTTCACCATCAGCGCATCAGTTCGACACTGATTCGCCAACTCTTGCGCGCAGGCCGCGTCAATCTTGCGCGGCGCATGCTCGGTCGCCCTTATGGCATTGAAGGCATCGTGATTCACGGCCACGGCATCGGCAAGCAACTGCTTTACCCCACGGCCAATGTCGCTTTTCAAAATCGCGTACTGCCCGCCGACGGCGTTTATGTAACGTTGGCGCACGTAAACGACCAGTGGTATCGCAGCGTGACGAACATCGGCAAGCGGCCTACGTTTGGCGGCGAACTCGAATCGAAAGTCGAAACCCATCTGATAGATTTCGATGAAGATATTTATGGCCAGACGATGCGCGTGCGTGTGTTGCATCGGCTGCGCGGCGAAAAGAAATTCAACGGCATTGACGAACTCAAAGCCCAAATCGCTCGCGACCGCGCGCGTGCCGTGCGCTATTTCGCCGCCGCGCCCGTGCGGCAAAACCTGAGTTTCATCTAAGTTAGGGCTTACGCAAAGAACGAAGAATTTAGCCACGAATTACCACGAATTAACGCGAAGGCAATGATTGATTCGTGAAAATGAGTGTTAATTCGTGGCGAAATCTTCTTTTTGCGTAAGTCCTATAAGTTTCTTCTGGGGCGTAATGCCTCTCAGATCGCGTATTTGAGGAGAGTTTGCTATGAGGCCTACCAAATCGAAGTCATGGTTTACCCGCTTTGCCAAATTTACGGCGCGCAAAACCGGACAGCCATTCGCGTTCATTACCGCCGCCGCCGTCATTGTCGTATGGCTTATCACCGGGCCGCTGTTCGGCTATAGCGACACGTGGCAATTAGTCATCAACACTGGCACGACCATTGTTACCTTTCTGATGGTCTTCCTGATTCAAAACACGCAGAACCGCGATTCCGAAGCGATTCAGGTCAAGCTCGACGAACTCATTCGCGTGATGGAAGGCGCGCACAACGCGCTGCTCGATCTCGAAGAAATGGAAGAAGCCGACCTCGACCGGCTGCGCGCGAAATATCAACGACTGGCGCAACAGGCGCGCGAAGCCTTGCTGCAAGGCCGCAACGATACGGGTGCGCCAGAGGTGGAGTAATGTGTGATGACCCTGCTCACGCCCACTCACGCCCACTCACGATTGACAATCAATTGGATGGCTCCCTAAGATTCCCGCGCCGTTTGAATCAACGCACGTGTGGCCTCATCGAAAAACGCCTTCCCAAAGGCGGCGTGCTGTGACTTGACGGTATTTGCGCAATTCTTGCCCCTACGTTTTTTCTTCAACTAATTGGCCCTTTCTTGGGCGCCTTTCTTGATGGTTCAAGCTGCTGGCTTTATCTGGCCACTCCACCGGTTTGGAAACATCAGGCCCGTTATTTCAGTTTCAACCAATACGGCAGAGCGTGTTCGACAATCACGTCGAGGTGTGATCACGGGTGAATAGGTACGCGCTGCTTTCAGACTCAAAACTCGTCACAATCATTTGCTTGTCAAAAGCAAAAGAAGGAGCTTAGTTATGCGTTCGCATCCCTCAATAAATTCTTCTGGCAGTTCCGCGCGCAACCATTCATTGCGCGCGGCCAAAGCTACGTTGGCATTGGCCTTGTTGCTGGCGTCACTGCTGGTGGCTGCTTCGTTACGTACCGCGTCAGGCGTGGCTGTTTCGGCAGCAGCGGTTCAACAACCGACACCTTGCGCGGCTCAGGTTTATTCAAATAATTTCGAGACCTCAGTGGGCGCTGAATGGTCTATCAATCGCGCTGAAGTAACGCCCACGGGCAATCGCCGTTTTCTCGGACAGTTCGGTAACGACACCGTCAGTTTGACGCTCGCCAATCTGCCGACGCATTCGCAGGTCAGCGTAGCGTTCGACTTTTACGTCATTCGCACCTGGGACGGCAACGGCCCGGCGGCAGAGTTTGGCCCAGACATCTTTGAAGCGCGCGCCGACAATGGCCCGACGCTGACGCGCACGACTTTCACCAACCATTCATATTTGCGGCAAGCCTATCCGGGTGAATTCCCCGGCGGCAATAACACGCCGCGCAACGGAGCCGTCGAAAACAATACGCTGGGTTACACCTTTAACGGAACGCCTTTCAGTTCGGTTTATCGCATTGACAAGACGATTGCGCACACGGGTGGCGCGCTTAAACTCAATTTCTCAGGCAGCGGCCTTGAGGCGCTCGACAACGAAAGCTGGGGACTCGACAACGTCCGTGTGACCGTAGATTGCCCGCTCCCGCCGCCGCCCTGCGTCGGACAGGTTTACACCAACAATTTCGAGACGGCAGTCGGCAACGAATGGTCTACGAATAAAACTGAAGTCTCGCCTGCGGGCAATCGCCGCTTTCTTGGTCAGTTCAGCAACGAAGCCGCCAGCCTGTCGCTGGCGAACTTGCCCACGCATACTCAGGTGACAGTGTCGTTTGACGTTTATGCGATCAGATCGTTGGACGGCAACAGCACGCAATGGGGGCCGGATATTTTTGACGTACGCGCTGAGAATGGGCCAATCGTGACGCGCACGACTTTTGCCAACCAACCGTTGCGACAGGCTTGGCCGGGCGAATTTCCGGGCGGCGACAATGCCCCAAGAACCGGGGCCGTAGAAACCAATACGCTTGGTTATAACTTCGATGGCGGACCGATGGATGCGGTTTATCGCGTTACCAAAACCATTGCGCACACGGGCGGCGCGCTCAAACTCAATTTCACGGGCAGCGGACTCGAAGCGATCACCAATGAAAGTTGGGGACTCGACAACGTCGCCATCACGGTTGATTGCCCGCCCGCGCCTTGCGCCGGAGATTTTTACACGGCGAGTTTTGAGACTGCGGTGGGCAGCGAATGGTCCACGAATAAAGCTGAAGTCACGCCGACGGGCAATCGCCGCTTCCTCGGTCAGTTCAGCAACGAGACCGTCAGCCTTTCGCTGGCGAACCTGCCGCCGCATACGCAAATTACGGTGTCGTTTGATGTTTATGCGATCAGATCGCTGGACGGCAACAGCACACAATGGGGGCCTGATCTTTTCGACGTACGCGCCGAGAATGGCCCGGTTGTGACGCGCACGACTTTCGCCAACCAACCGCTGCGACAGGCTTGGCCGGGCGAATTTCCGGGTGGCGACAATGCCCCCGGAGCCGGAGCCGCAGAAAGCAATACCTTGGGCTACACGTTTTTCGGTTCGCCGCTGGATGCTGTCTTTCGCGTTTCCAAGACGATTGCGCATACGGGCGGGACGCTCAAACTCAATTTCACGGCTAGCGGACTCGAAGCGATCACCAACGAAAGCTGGGGACTCGACAACGTTTCGCTGCGCGTAGATTGCCCGCCACCCGGCGCGACTGAGACTGATGACAAAGCGCCGACTGAAATTTCTGCGGTCAAAACGAATGATCTGCGGATTCATCGCGCGTCGTTGCTGGCTTTGGTCAGGGACGATAAACGACGAGTTAATTTCAGGTAAGTACACCGGAAACTAAGTTTCTTTGCATTTATTCTTCGCCGCGTGGCGGCGGTTGAATTTAGGCAGGTCGTTCACGGCCTGTAACAAACGACGTGGGGTTCGCGTCCCAGCGGGACGATTGAACCAGACGCGCCTGATTCAACCGTCCCGCTGGGACGCGCGGTTTTGGCGTCGCGCTTGCAGGCCGTAAACGA